>JACMOG010000945.1 GCA_014378125.1 Vitreoscilla sp.
GGCAGCGGCGCCGGCGTCGCCAGTGTCACGCTGGCGTCGCAGCGCCCGCCCGCGGGCGTGTTCTGCTGCCCCGCGATGCTGCCGCCCAGCAGGCGCACGCGCTTGCGGATGCCGCCCAGGCCCAGGCCGGTGGACCAGTCCTTGGGCGTGCCGCCCACGCCGTTGTCGGCCACCGCCAGCTTCAGCTGGCCGTTGGCCAGCTCGGCATGGATCGTGGCGTGCGTGGCATGCGCGAGGGCGATGATGTTGCTCACCAGCTCGCGCAGGATGCGCGTGAGGCCCGACCACTGCACCACGTTCAGCTGGATCTCCCTGTCCTGCGTGAACGACCACTCCAGCGTGCAGCCGGTGGGCGCCAGGCGCTGGGCGATGTCGGCCTTCCATTCGGCGGCCGCGTGCGACAGGAAGTGCGTGGTGGCGGCCAGGCCGCGCGTGAGCGTCTTCAGGTCCTGCAACGTGTGGCGGACGTAGTCCTCCATCTCCGGGTTGGGCGCCTTGTACATCAGCGTGAGCAGGCGCGCGCCGATGTCGTCGTGCAGGTCCTGCGCGATGCGTCCACGCTCCTCGCTGCGGCCCTGTTCGATGGCGCGGTCGTGGGCCACCGCGCGGCGCAACTGTTCGACGATGCGGTCGGCCAGGCGCGCGTCCTCCGCGGTGAACAGGCGCTTGCCGCGCTCGGCGAAGCGCAGCACGATCAGGCGGGGCCCGGGCGGCTCGCCGTCGTCGAACTGCGAGGGCGAGCCGGCGCCGGGCGGCGGCTCCACGGCCAGCGGCACCAGCAGGCCGGCGCCCCCCTCGTACCAGCGGGTGGTCTGCGTGAAGCCGGGCTCGTGGCGCGCCACCAGCGGCTGGAACACGGCGTGGAACAGCTCCAGCTGCCAGTCGGCGGCGCGCTCGGGCTGCTCCTCCACCTTGCGCGCGATGCGCAGCAGGTGCTCGAACAGGCGCTCGGTGGTGACGGCGCGGGCGCCGATCATCTGGTCGAGCAGCCACTGGCGCGACGCGGCGTACGCGCCCAGCGCCACGAACAGCGACGTGGTGATGGAGGCGAACTGGTTGAACGAGAACACCGCCACGAACAGCAGGTCGACCGACGTGGCCAGCGTGCTGACGCCGGCCAGCATCGCGAACTCGCGCATCATGTGCTGGGAGCGCGCGAGAAACGGCGACATCAGCAGCAGCGACGCGAAGAACACCGTCCAGATGCCCGGCACCGCGGTCACCAGCGACTGCACCTCGCCGGGCATGCGGTCGTTGAGCGACACCACGATGGTGACCAGCGCCAGGCTGCCGGTGGCCACGATGCTCAGGCGCCGCACCACCGTGGCGTACGGATGCGGCGTGATGCGGTACGACCAGCCCAGCAGCCCCACGACCAGCAGGCCGGTGCCGAGCGACAACGCCTCGCACCACCACCAGGCCTGCGGAAGGTCGAACGCCAGCGCCGCGCTGCTGAAGACGATGGCCACGATCCAGGCGAGCGCGGCCAGCGCGCGCCGAGGCGGCAGCGGCGTGGGATAGAGCAGGGTGGCGTTGAGCAGCGCGGCGCAGCTGACGATGTCGAGGGCCATGCGCAGCGCGGCCTCGTGCCCTTCCAGCAGGCTCACGTTGCCGATGCCGGGCACCGCGTCGACGGCGGCCAGCAGCAACTGCGCCGCCTGGCACTGCGCCATCACCACGAACAGCAGGTTGCGCGCGTCCTGGCGCAACAGGATGACCACGGCGCCCACCAGCTCCAGCGCGAGCCCCAGCCCGCACAGCAACCAGAACGTGATGCCCAGCGCGGCGTAGCCGCGCGGATGCGGCGTGACCTGCGCGCTCATCCGGTCGGTGAAGCCCAGCACCACCGGCACGCCCGACTCGAGCACGCGAGCCATCTGGCGCTGCTGGCGGGCGGCGGCCGCGCGTTCGGCGTCGTTTGCCATCCAGCGGGTGGAGTTGACGACGCGGCGGCCGTCCACGTACAGCGGCGCGAGGCCGGGGGCGACGATCACTTCCAGCGAATGTCCCAGCGCGGGACGCATGAACGGCAGGTCGGTGGCGATCAGCTGCAGGTGGCCACTGCCGTCGAGGCGCCAGCGCGCGTCGAGGTCGGGCGTCTGCGCGAGCGTGCGCGCGAGCACCACCACGCACAGGGAGGCGAGCAGGGCGACCGGCAGCAGCAGCAGCCGGCGCCAGCCCATCGGCCGGACGCGCGCCGGGCTCATCCGATCGAGCGCGTGCCGGCTCTCAGACGAGCCCCTGCTTGCTGGCAAGCACGGCCGCCTCGGCGCGGCTGGACACGTTGAGCTTGCGGTAGATCGACTTGATGTGATCGTTGACGGTGAACCACTTGATCGTCATCAGGGCCGCGATCTCCTTGATCGTGAAGCCCTTGCTGAGGAACGTGAGCACCTCCACCTCGCGCGGCGTCAGCGCGGGCAAGTCGAGCGCGGGCTCGATCACCACCGGCGACGGCGAGGCGAAGGCCAGCGCCGACGTGAACGTGGACGCGGGCGCCGAGCTGCGCAGCGCGGCGCCGTTGCCCTCGTCGGTGATGCGGCGGTTCATGCCGGTTCGGGTATTGGTACGGAAGTGGCCCAGCAGCCGGCGCGCGATGGCCGGCGACAGCGGCGGCTCGCCGCGCACGATCTTCTGGAGTTCTTCCACAAGCAGCTCGAAGCGGTCTTCCTTCAGCAGGTAGCCGTCGGCGCCGGATTGCAGCGCCGGAAACAGGTGCTCGTCGTCGGAATACAGCGTGGTGACGATCTTGGTGGCCGGGTACTGGCGCAGCTCCTCCAGCAACTCGAGGCCGGAGCCGTCGGGCAGCTCGAGGTCGACCAGCACCAGCTTGAACGGATCCACCCCGTGGTATCCCTGGGCGCCTCCGGCGATGCTCACCGCGCGGCGGGCGGTTTCGAGGTCGCCCGCCTCGACGATGGTGATGGTGTCCGAGAAGCTCTCGCGTACCACGCGTCCGAGGAATTCCCGCGCTGCGGGGTTGTCCTCGAGGATCAAAACCTTGACTGCCATGACGTTCCCCTTTGCCTGCCTGTGTCGCGCCTGACGGAATGGACTTCCGTTCGTTGACGCGATCCTGGAATGCTAGCGAACCGATTGCCCCGCCGCATCCCCCGTTTCGGGGCAGCCAAATGGGGGGAATTGCCTGTTGGGGCACGTCGCGCGGGGCCTTTGCCTCAGGTTTCCAGCAGCGCGTCCGGCACCATCACGAGCTTGCCCAGGATCTGCCTGTTCTCCAGGCGATGGTACGCGTCCGCGAGCCGCGACAGGGGAATGATTTCGTCGATCACGGGCTTCACGAGCCCGCGCGCGTACTGCGCGGCCAGCACGCCCAGCATGCGGGCGTTGGCCGCCGGCTCGCGGCGCACGAAGTCGCCCCAGAACACGCCGACGATGGATGCGCCCTTCAGCAGCGGCAGGTTCCACGGCAGGGCGGGGATGCCGCCCTCGGCGAAGCCGATGACCAGGTAGCGGCCGCGCCAGGCGATCGCGCGGAAGGCCGGTTCGGCATGCGAGCCGCCCACAGGGTCGAAGACGACGTCCACGCCCTTGCCCTTGGTGGCGTCCTTCAGGGCGTCACGCAAAGGCATGGTGGCGTAGTTGATCGCCACGTCGGCGCCGATCTGGCGGCACAGGCCGCACTTGGCGTCGGTGGACGCAGCGGCGATGACGGTGGCGCCGGCCGCCTTGGCGATCTGGATGGCCGCGGTGCCGACGCCGCCGGCCGCGCCCAGCACCAGCACCGTCTCGCCGGCCTGCAGCGCCGCGCGGTCGATCAGCGCGGGGTGCGCGGTGCCGTAGGTGAACGCGAAGGCCGCGGCGTCGCGCAGCGGGGAGCCCGCGGGCAGCGGCATCACCTGCATCGCCTTGACGACGGCGTGGGTGGCGAAGCCGCCGTGGCCGCCCAGCGCCGTCACGGGCATGCCGGGCCGCAGGTGGCGCACGTCGGCGCCCACGGCCTCGATGATGCCGGCGAACTCGGCCCCGGGCGCGAACGGCAGCTCGGGGCGCATCTGGTACTTGCCCTGCCCGCTCAGCAGGTCGGGGAAGTTGAGCGACGCCGCGTGGATGGCGACCAGCACCTCGTCGGCCGCGGGCTGCGGGGTGGGGCGCTCGCGCCATTGCAGGGCGGCGGGGCCGTCCAGCGTTTCACACATCCAGGCTTGCATGGCGTCGACTCCCGTTCTTTGATGACTGGCGATGATAAGGATGCCACGCGGCGTCCACAGTCGCCGGGGTGACGCTGTCGCGCTGCCTACAATGAGCCCATGCGCATCCTCATCGCCAACGACGACGGCTACCTGGCCCCGGGCCTGGTGGCCCTCGTCGAGGCGTGCCGCGGGCTGGGCGACATCGACGTCATCGCGCCCGAACAGAACGCCAGCGGCATGTCCAACTCCCTCACGCTGGGGCGCCCGCTGTCGGTGTTCACCGCGCGCGGCGGCCCGTCCGACGGCTTCCGGGTGGTCAACGGCACGCCGTCCGACTGCGTGCACGTGGCCATGACGGGCCTGCTCGACGGCCGCCCCGATCTGGTGATCTCGGGCATCAACAACGGCGAGAACATGGGCGACGACACGCTCTACTCTGGCACCGTGGCCGCGGCGATGGAGGGCTTCCTGTTCGGGGTGCCTGCCATCGCGTTCTCGCTCCAGCACAAGGGCTGGGCCCACGTCGACGCCGCCGCTCGCGGGGCGCGTCGGGTGGTGGAGGCCACGCTGGCGCATCCGTCGTTCGGCCAGCCCGGCGCGGCGCCGTGGCTGCTCAACGTCAACTTCCCCGACCGGCCCGACGCCGGCAGCGTGCCCTGGGCCACCACGCGCCTGGGCCGGCGCCACGCCAGCGAGCCGGTGGTGGTGCAGAAGAACCCGCGCGGCGAGCCGATCTACTGGATCGGGCCCGCGGGCGACGCGCGCGAGGCCGGCGCCGGCACCGACTTCCATGCGGTGGCCAACGGGCGCGTGTCCATCACGCCGCTGCAGGTCGACCTCACCGACCACGCGACGCTCGGTGGCTGGTCGGCCCGGCTGGGCCTCGAATGACCGGGGACGGCCCCCCGCGCGCCAAGCGCTTCCCGGCCCAATGGTCGAGCAACACCCGGCCCGCCGTGGCCAGCGGCACCGCTCGCAATCCGCTTCGCCCTCAGGCGCTGCTGCACCAGGCCGCGCAGGACGCCGCCCGCCACGTGGTGCCCACCGGCCTCGGGCTGGACAACGGCCCCATGCGCGAGCGCATGGTGGGACGCCTGCGCAACGAGGGCATCACCACGGCGTCGTTGCTGGCCGCGTTCTCGGCCGTGCCGCGCCACCGCTTCGTGGACACCGCGCTCGCCATCCAGGCCTACGAGGACACCAGCCTGCCCATCGGCCTGGGCCAGACCATCTCCAAGCCGTCCGTGGTGGCGCGCCAGCTGCAATGGCTGTTCGACGGCGCCAACGCGTCGCGCCAGGGCCACCTGGGCCGCACGCTCGAGATCGGCACCGGCTGCGGCTACCAGACGGCGCTGCTGGCGCGGCTGCCGCCCACCGTCATCTCCATCGAGCGCCTGCAGCCGCTGCACCAGCTGGCACGGCGCAACCTGGACGCCGTGGGCGTGCCCGGCGTGCGCCTGGTGCACGGCGACGGGCGCCTGGGCCATTCGCCCAACGCGCCCTACGACAGCATCGTGGCCGCGGCCGGCGGCGAGGACATCCCGCCCGCCTGGCTCGCCCAGCTGGCGCTCGGCGGGCGCCTGGTGGCACCCACCGCGATGCCGGACCTGGCCGGACACGCGCTGGTGATCGTAGATCGAATCCC
>JACMOG010000946.1 GCA_014378125.1 Vitreoscilla sp.
AGAACATCTTCGACCGCTACGTGACCTACGCCGACTACTGGATCCAGGACCAGGAGTACCGCGACACCGACACCGGCGAGGTGTTCGACCGCGGCTCGCTCAACGCCGAGCTCGAGAAGATCGAGAAGCCGGCGGGCATCTCCAACCCGAAGGACTTCCGCAACGAGATCGTCAACTTCGTCCTGCGCGCCCGCGCGCAGAACTCGGGCAAGAACCCGCTGTGGACCAGCTACGAGAAGCTGCGCGTGGTCATCGAGAAGAAGATGTTCTCCAACACCGAGGAGCTGCTGCCGGTCATCAGCTTCAACGCCAAGGCCAGCGCCGACGAGGCCCGCAAGCACGAGGACTTCGTCAACCGCATGGTGCAGAAGGGCTACACGCCGAAGCAGGTTCGCCTGCTTTGCGAATGGTATCTCCGCGTGCGCAAGAGCTCGTGACATGGCTGCCCCACGCTCCCTGACGGTCGCTGCCCCCGAGGGGCCGGCCGCGAGCAGCCCGGCAAAGCCGGCTCTGCCGCTCCCTTGACCTCTCCGGGCAACGAATCGGCCACCAACATGCTTCAGCAGATCATCGATCGACGTCTGTCCGGCAAGAACAAGTCGGTCGGCAATCGCGAGCGCTTCCTGCGCCGCCACAAGGAGCAGATCCGCGAGGCGGTGCGGCGCGCGGTCGACGGCCGCGGCATCCGCGACCTCGAGAAGGGAGAAGACGTCCACATTCCCAAGCGCGACCTCAGCCAGCCGGTCTTCGGGCACGGGCAGGGCGGCAAGCGCGAGGCGGTGCATCCGGGCAACAGCGAATACATGACCGGCGACCGCGTGAAGCGGCCCGACGGTGGTGGGGGCAGCGGCGGCGGCGGCCAGGCCAGCGACTCCGGAGAGGGCGAGGACGACTTCGTCTTCCACCTCACCAAGGAGGAGTTCATGCAGGCCTTCTTCGATGACCTCGCGTTGCCGAACCTCGCCCGCACGCAGCTCGCCGACATCCCCGAGTACAAGTCGCACCGGGCCGGCTTCGTCAACGACGGCACGCCCAGCAATCTCAGCATCGTGCGCTCGATGCGCGGCGCGCTCGGCCGGCGCATCGCGCTCAGCGCCGACAGCCGCCAGGAGCTGCGCGACGCCGAGGCCGCGCTGGCCGTGCTCGACGAGCAGGGCGCGCAGGACGAGGTGTCGCTCAAGCAGAAGACCGACCTGCTCGAGCGCATCAAGCACCTCAAGGGCCACATCGCGCGCGTGCCCTTCCTCGATCCGCTCGACCTCAAGTTTCGCAACCGCGTGAAGGTGCCCATCCCGTCCACGCGTGCCGTCATGTTCTGCGTGATGGACGTGTCGGGCTCCATGGACGAGTCGCGCAAGGAGCTCGCCAAGCGCTTCTTCATCCTGCTGTACCTGTTCCTCACGCGGCACTACGACAAGATCGAGGTGGTGTTCATCCGCCACCACACGCAGGCCGCCGAGGTCGACGAGCAGAACTTCTTCCACGCCACCGAGACGGGCGGCACCGTGGTGTCCAGCGCGCTGGTGCTGATGGACGAAATCATCAAGGCCCGCTACTCGCCCGCCGAGTGGAACATCTACGGCGCGCAGGCCAGCGATGGCGACAACTGGCACCACGACAGCGGCCGCTGCCGCGAGCTGCTGGTCGACAAGATCCTGCCCAAGTGCCGCTACTTCGCCTACGTGCAAGTGGCCGAGCCCGAGCAGAACCTGTGGGAGGAATATCGGCGCATCGTCGACGAGGTGCCGCACTTCGCCATGCGCAAGGCCATCGAGGCCTCGCAGATCTATCCGGTGTTCCGCGACCTGTTCAAGAAGGAAGGGGCGTCCGCATGACCTTTCTTGAAAATCGCCGCGCGGTCGGCCGCAATGCGAGCGCCGATGAATACGGTGGCCGGCGCCGCCAGGGCCCGCCGCTGGAGCTCGCACCGCTGAAGGAGCGTCCCGCGCAGCCCTTGCCCTCGCCCAGCGACTGGACCTTCGACACCATCGAGCAGTACCACGACGTGATTCGCGAGACGGCCCAGCGCTTCGGCCTCGACACGTACCCGAACCAGCTCGAGATCATCACCTCCGAGCAGATGATGGATGCCTACGCCAGCGTGGGCATGACGGTGAACTACCGCCACTGGAGCTACGGCAAGGAGTTCATCTCCACGGAGAAGAACTACAAGCGCGGCCAGATGGGCCTGGCCTACGAGATCGTCATCAACTCCGAGCCGTGCATCTCCTACCTGATGGAGGAGAACACGATGGCCATGCAAGCGCTGGTCATCGCGCACGCGGCTTACGGCCACAACAGCTTCTTCAAGGGCAACTACCTGTTCCGGATGTGGACGGACGCGTCGTCCATCATCGACTACCTGGTGTATTCCAAGAACTACGTGGCCGAGTGCGAGGGCCGCTACGGGCTCGACGCCGTCGAGGAGCTGCTCGACTCGTGCCACGCGCTGATGAACCACGGCGTCGACCGTTATCGCCGGCCCAGCAAGCTCTCGCTGGCGCAGGAACAGGCGGCGCGGGCCGACCGCGAGGCCTACGCGCAGCTGCAGGTCAACGACCTGTGGCGCACGCTGCCGCGCAAGGCCGCCAGCGACGACGCCGCCGCGCCGGAACGCCGCTTCCCGAGCGAGCCGCAGGAGAACCTGCTGTACTTCATCGAGAAGAACGCGCCGCTTCTGGAGCCCTGGCAGCGCGAGATCGTGCGCATCGTGCGCAAGATCGCCCAGTACTTCTATCCGCAGCGCCAGACCCAGGTGATGAACGAGGGCTGGGCCACGTTCTGGCACCACCGCCTGCTCAACCAGATGTACGACGACGGCTACCTGGCCGACGGCATGATGATCGAGTGGCTCAAGTCGCACACCAACGTCGTCGCGCAGCCGCCGGTCGCCTCGCGCAACTACTCCGGCATCAATCCGTACGCGCTGGGCTTCGCGATGTTCACCGACATCAAGCGCATCTGCGAGAAGCCGACCGACGAGGATCGCCAGTGGTTCCCCGACTTCGCCGGCACGCCCTGGTTGCCCACGCTCGACCATGCGATGCGCAACTTCAAGGACGAGAGCTTCATCGGCCAGTACCTGTCGCCCAAGCTGATGCGCGAATTCCGGCTGTTCGCCATCGTCGACGACGAGAAGGACAGCGAGCTCGAGATCGCCGCCATCCATGACGAGAACGGATACCGCAAGCTGCGCGAGGCGCTGTCGCGGCAGTACGACCTGGCCTCGCGCGAGCCCAACATCCAGGTCTGGAACGTGAACCTTCGTGGTGATCGCTCACTCACGCTTCGCCACACGCAACACAACGATCGGCCGCTGCACGACAGCTCGCAGGAGGTGCTCAAGCACGTGGCCCGGCTGTGGGGTTTCGACGTGCACCTGGAGAGCGTCGACGGCGCCGGCGACACCACGCGGCGCTGGTCGGTGGCGCCCGGCAAGACCTGATGAGTCGATAACTCCCCTCATCGTTTTCCCGCCTTTCATGCAAGTTGTGGATGACGGAATTCGTCTCCGGATGTAACGTCCGCGACGCGCCGAAAAACGATTTCGTAAGGGAATTCAAGAATGCTCAAGGTCGCACTCATCGCGGCCGCGTTCGCAGCCGCGCCCACGGCGCACGCCGCCAACGCCGATCCGGCCACGCTCACGGCGTCCGCAACGGAACCGGGCGGCCTGGGCAACACGCCGGCCAACGCAGCCGACTGGACGCCGCTGCCAGCGCCGCGTGGCGCTGGCCTGGATTTCAAGGACGCGGCCACCGAGCCCGCCTCGACCCTGCCCCCCGAAGCCGGCGGCAGCGCGCGGGAGCGCCTGATCCCGGCCCTGCTGGCGCTCGGCGGGCTGGTGGTGCTGCTGCGTAAACGCCCCACCTGAGCGGGCGCTCCCGGCCGCTCAAAGGCTGAAGATCTTGCCCGGATTCATGATGTTGTGCGGATCGAGCGCCTGCTTGATCTGCCGCATCATCGCCACCGCGCCGGCACCCGCCTCCTCCACCAGGAAGCCCTGCTTGTGCAGGCCGATGCCGTGCTCGCCGGTGCAGGTGCCGCCGGCAGCGATC
>JACMOG010000947.1 GCA_014378125.1 Vitreoscilla sp.
ACGGCGGCGGCACGCCCACGATCCCGTCGTCCCCCTCGGCCGTTCCCGGGGCGTCGAGCCTGTCGATGATGGCCCTCGGCGCGCTGTTCCTGGCCGTGGCGGCCGCACGCCGTCGCAAGGACGCCTGAGAACCGCGACGCGAAGCGCGTCCTCGTGCTCCCTCGTCGGGCGCCCCTCTCGCGAGCGGCGCCCGACTCGTTTTCCGGGGTCGTTCGCGCACGAGCGCGCGGGAATCCCTAGCTTCGCGCGATCCTGTCTTCAACGCGGGGCCATTGGCCTGTAGCATGCTGCTCGGCAGCCGACATGGCGGCCCGACCGACCTTTGCCGCGCCCTTCGAGGGCGGTGCGCGTCGTCCACCTCTCGCCGACGCCCAGGAAGACAGCAAGGCATGGCCAAGCCCAATTTTCACGATCGCAGCTGGCAGGACATCGACTGGGAGACCTGGGGCTCGCAGTTCAGCATCGTCGACCGCGCCTCGTCCGTCGGCGAACTGCAGAACGGCATCACCACGCGCTACATGGAGGTGCAAGACCTGCTGTCCCAGCTGCCGCCGCACGCGGGCCGCGCCCAGGCCCTGGTGGCCGCGTGGCGCCTCGAGGTCGGCGGCTACGGGCGCACCGTCGTCTTCTCCGAATCCACCCGCGTGCTGCGCCGCCTCGACGACCTGCACGGCCAGGTCACCGCGCAGCTGCAGGCGGCCCGCCAGGCCGCCAAGGCCGCCCGCAAGGCGCGCCAGCGCGCCCAGCCGACGACCGCCCACGCCCCGCCCGGACGCGCGAGCGACCACGCCGCGCACCGCAGCACCGACCACGACAACGACGACTTCGAAGGCATGCGCCACAGCGCGGCCACGTCGCGCCAACGCAGCGACGACGTCCTTCCCGGCCAGCAGACCGCCGCCATGCGCTGGGCCGCCGTGCAGGCCGGGATGGCGCGCGAATGCGACGGCCGGGTGCCGGACACCGCCAAGCCGGTGACGGCGCGCCTGTTCAAGGCCGCGGTCGAAGCCCCGGCCAACGGCGCCGCCGAGCAGTTCCATCCGATGCGCGACAACGGCATGGTGCGCATCGTCGTGGCCGCCCGCACGCAGTTCTGGACCACCGGCCTGCCCAACCTCGAGAACCTGGGCATCGCCCGCTTCTCCATCTACCGGCGCGACGGCAACACGCGTCACTTCGAGTACGTGGCGGGCATCCGCCGACCCGAGGACACCGCCGCGCAGCGCGAGGCGCAGGCGCGCGGCAGCGGATAGGCGTCACGGTGTGCGCCGCACGTACTCGTGGTCGTCCACCAGCACGCCGCCCACGGTGTCGTTGCCCGAGATCACGCGTTCGTGCACGAAGCCGGCGCGCTCCAGCACCCGGCACGAGGCCGCGTTGCCCACCGTGACCGTGGCATGTTGTTCGACCACGCCGTGGCGCTTCAGGTGCTCGCTCAGTGCCGTCAACGCCTCCGTGGCCAGGCCCTGGCCCCAGAACGCCGGAACGAACAGGTAGCCCACGTTGGTGGCCACGCCGCGCGCGGTCACCTCGGCGTCCATCTTGCCCACCCAGGCGCCGTCGGCGCGGCGCTGCACGGCCCAGCCGAGATCGAGCACGTCCACGTCCACCAGGGGGGCCTGGGCCACGCGCGTCCAGCGCGCCGCCAGCTGCGCGGCGTCCTGCGGGGCACGCATCGAGATCCAGTTGTAGATCGCCGGATCCTGCAGCCCGTCGAACAGCCGCGCCGCGTGCCGGCCGTCCAGGGGTTCCAGCCGCAGCCGGGCCGTGGTGAGCACGGTGTTGAGGGCGGGGCCGTCGATGCGCGGCAGGATCTCTGGCATGGCGCAGTGTGCGGGGACGGGGCGCGCGGCGCAAGAGCACGCAGCAGAGCCTGATCCCTGGCACGATCTGGACAGGGGCGGCAGGCCCCTGGGCAGTCGATCGGAGGCGTCAGGCCCCGCGGCGCCAGACCCCTGGCAATTAGTTTGGCGGATCCTTCAGCCGCGTGCGCGACACGGCCATCATCACGCCGATGCCGGCGACGATCAGGCACACGATCGCCACGTAGGTGGAGGCCACGTGGGCCGCGATGAGCGCCCAGGCGACGCCACCGAGCAGGATGGCCAACCCGACAATGTAGAGAACGAATGACATGGGCGACTCCCGAGGTTGCTGAGCTCGTCCATGGGCAAACGCCGGGCCGGGTTGCACGATCGGCGCGAAAGCGCCACTCGACCGTAACTTTCGGTACTCGTTCACGCCCGACCCGCCGGAGCACCGTACAGTGGCCCCGTGACCCAGCCCCTGCCTTCCAACGCCTTCGAGGCGGCTCCGCGCCGCCACGACAAGTTCCACAACGCGAGCGGACTCGCCCAGCACGGGCTGGCAAGCGCGCTGCGCTGGCTGCTCACGCGCACGCGCGGGCCCTGGCCCACGCACGTGGAGGACGTGCCCGTGGCGCATCCGGTGCCCAAGGTGGACGACGGCTCCATCCGCGCCACCATCGTCGGCCACGCCACGGTGCTGGTGCAGGTGGCCGGACTCAACATCCTCACCGACCCGGTGATGTCGGCGCGCATCGGGCCCACGCCGTGGACGGGCCCGAAGCGCGTCCGGCCGCCCGCCGTGCCGTTCGAGCTCATCCCGGCCATCGACCTCGTGCTGCTGAGCCACGACCACTACGACCACCTCGACCGCCCCACGCTGCGACGTCTCGTCAAGCGCGACGACCCGCTCGTGCTCACCGGCCTGCGCGTGGGCGCCAAGGTGCCGTCGAAGAACGTGGTGGAACTTGACTGGTGGGGCAGCCACGCGATCCGCGAGGGCGTCACGGCCACCTACGTGCCGGCCGAGCACTTCTCGGGCCGCGGGCTGTTCGACCGCGACAAGTCGCTGTGGGGCGGCTTCGTGCTGGAGACGCCGCACGGCAAGGTGTTCTTCGCCGGCGACACCGCCAAGGGCACGCACTTCCAGGCCATCCGCGAGCGCTTCGGTCCGATGACGCTGTCGTTGCTGCCCATCGGGGCCTATGCACCGCGCTGGTTCATGGAGAACGTGCACATGGATCCCGACGAGGCGCTGCAGGCCAGCCTCACGCTCGAGTCGCAGACCACGCTGGCCATCCACTTCGCCACGTTCAATCTCGCCGACGATGCCTACGATGCGCCCACCCATGCGCTGGCGCGCGCCGTGCAGCACCTCACCGACGCGCCGGCGGGTGGCGACTTCCGCGTGCTGCCGTTCGGCGAGGCGGCCATCGTGAGGCTGGGCGAGGGCGCGGAGGCGGCGGCGCGGCGCCGCTACGCCTGACCGCCCGGCCGCAGCATGCGTTCCCACTCGAGGTAGTCGCGCATCGCCTGAGCGACGCGGCGGGCGGGCGGCAGCAGTTCGTCCTCGTTGAGGGGCTGCGGCGTGGCCTCCAGCATGGCGCCAGCCGCCGCCCA
>JACMOG010000948.1 GCA_014378125.1 Vitreoscilla sp.
CGCGCGCCACCGCCCGGGCCGCCCTGCGCAGGGACGTGCTGGTGGTGCCCCCCCCCGGCAGCCGCACCTCGCCCACCGACGCCTTCCTCGACGCCGTGCACCCGCGCGTGGCGGTCATCCAGGTGGGCTACCGCAGCCGCTATGGCCATCCGGCGCCCGACGTCGTGGCGCGCTACGCGGCGCGCGGCATCCCGGTGGTTCGCAGCGACCATTGCGGCGCCTGGCGCTGGGACGGCGGGTCGGCGCAGTGCACCCGGACGCTGCGGCGTCGCTACTGGCAATGGCGCGGGGCCCGGGAGCCGCTGACGCCGGCCCGGGTGGGGCCCGTGCCCGATCCCTGAGTGCCCGGCCTTGCGCTGGTGCGGCGCCTCCCCGCGCCGGTTCAAACTGGTGCGCGACAGTGCGAGATCGACGCCCGTCATTGCACCTCGGCGGTGCGTCGCCGATACTGGTCTTGCAGGGACGACTGTCGAGTCGGGCCTTCCGACGCCGGGCGCCGCCTTTCGCGCGCAGACAAATGCGGCCGGAGGGCGCTGGATCGGTTGTTGCTATGCATTCACTCAGATCGCCGCGCGGCGCGGCGCCGAACAGGGAGCCCCAGCTCGCCATGAATTCGCCTTTCGATGAGATGCACGCCGCGGGCAACGCGGTGCGCGAGCACTACAAGGACTACGCGCAGTGGCTGGCCCGGCAGCCGGCCGACCTGATGCGCGATCGTCGAAACGAGGCCGAACTGATCTTCCGGCGGGTCGGCATCACCTTCGCCGTGTACGGCGACAAGGACTCCGGCGAGGGCACCGAGCGCCTGATCCCGTTCGACCAGATTCCCCGCGTGATCCCGTCGCACGAGTGGCGCGACCTTGAAAAAGGCCTGGCCCAGCGCGTGGTCGCGCTCAACCGGTTCATCCGCGACGTCTACCACGACCAGGAGATCCTGAAGGCCGGCATCGTGCCGCGCGACCAGGTGATCAACAACGCGCAGTTCCGTCCCGAGATGGTGGGCGCCAACGTGCCCGGCGACGTGTACTCGCACATCTCCGGGGTCGACATCGTGCGCGCCGGCAACCCCGACGGCAGCGGCAGCTACTACGTGCTCGAGGACAACCTGCGCGTGCCCAGCGGCGTGTCCTACATGCTCGAGAACCGCAAGATGATGATGCGGCTGTTCCCGGAGCTGTTCTCCAGGCACGCGGTGGCGCCGGTGGCCCATTACCCCGACCTGCTGCTCGAGACCCTGCGCAGCGTGGCCCCTGGCGGCAGCAACGATCCCACCGTGGTGGTGCTCACGCCGGGCATGTAGAACTCGGCCTACTTCGAGCACGCGTTCCTGGCGCAGCAGATGGGGATCGAACTGGTCGAGGGGCAGGACCTGTTCGTCAAGGACCGCTTCGTCTACATGCGCACCACGCAGGGCCCCAAGCGCGTCGATGTCATCTCCCGCCGTCTCGACGACGACTTCCTGGATCCCGAGGTCTTCCGCAAGGATTCCACCCTGGGCTGCGCGGGCCTGCTGCGTGCCTCCAAGGCCGGCAACGTCACCCTGTCCAACGCCATCGGCACCGGGGTGGGCGACGACAAGTCGATCTATCCGTACGTGCCGAAGATGATCGAGTTCTACCTCGGGGAAA
>JACMOG010000949.1 GCA_014378125.1 Vitreoscilla sp.
ACGCCCCGCGCGGCGGGGTGGGCCCGGGGCAGCGCGGCGCGCGCACCCGGGCGCCCGACGCCGGCGCGCCCCCCGACGGCCAGCGTGGCGGCAGCCTGATGGCCGTGGGCCGCGACCTGGTGGAGGCCGAGTCGATGGCCGACTACGAGCGCCTGCAGACGGCGCTGCGCACCCGCTCGCGCATCGAGGTGCGCTACGCCGTGCGCCATCACGAGAGCGGCCGGCGCTGGCTGATGACGCGCGTGGAGCCGGCCGAGCTGGGTCCGCAGCGCGGCGCGTTTTCGGTGGTGACCGTGGACGTCACCGAGGAGGAAACCGCGCGTCGGCGCAACCAGGATCTCCTCACCGAGCTCACCACCATCCTCGACGTCAGCCCGGCGGGCATCGCCTACCTGCGCGACGAAGAGCTGGTGCGCTGCAACCACCGGTTCGAGACCCTGCTGGGCGGCAGCGACTACCCGCCCGGCAAGCCTTTCGACGCGATCCTGGCCAGCGCGGGCGTGCCGGCCGAGACCGTGGCCGCGCTCATCGATGCCGTGCGCGACGTGGGCACGCTGGAGACCGAGCTGCTGCTGCCCGCCGGCACCCATCGGCGCAACGCCATCTGGTGCACGCTGGCGCTGCGCCGCACGCACGAGACGGGCCCCGGTGCGGCCGGGATGGTGGTGGTGCTGGCCGACGCCACGCGCATGAAGTCGCAGCAGAGCGAGCTGGAGGCGCTGGCGCGCGAGCGCGAGCTGATGTTCAACCTGTCGGACGTGGGCATCGTCTACCAGCGCGACGGCCAGATCGCGCGCGCCAACCAGGCCATGGCCGACCTCGTGGGCCATGCGCCGGAGGCGTTGACGGGGTCTCCGGTGTCGCGCCTGTACGAGAGCGAGGCCGCCTCGCAGCACTACCTGCACGGCGAGAAGCGCGACCTGCTCACCACGGGCCGCTCGCACGGCGAACGCCAGGTGCGCCGCCGCGACGGCAGCCTGTTCTGGGCGCAGGTGAACACGCGCCACGTGACGGCCGGCCAGCCGTCGGCGGGCACCATCATGTCGTTCGTGGACGTGGACGATCGCCAGCGCGCGCGCGAGTCGCTGGTGCAGCTGGCCGACCGCACGCGCGCCATCCTCGACTCGGTGCTGGTGGGCATCGTCACCGTGGGCGACTCCGGCATCGAATGGATGAACCGCTCGGCGCGCCGCATGTTCGGCGGCGAGCTGGGCGACTTCGTCGGCGCGCCCATCTCCGTGGTGGCCGGCGACGAGCTCGACCACCCGCTGCGCCGCACCGACTACGGCGAGACGCTGGAGGAGGCCCAGGCCGAGACCTTCGAATGCCGCCTGCGCGCCCGCGACGGCCGCCACTTCTGGGTGGTGGGCAACGTGGTGGTCACCGGCCAGGACACCGCCAACCGCCAGCTCACCTACGCGCTGCTGGACATCGAGCGCCGCCGCCAGGCCGAGGTGAGCATCGTGCAGGCGCGCGCCAGCCTGCAGCGCATCATCGAGACCGCGCCGCTGGCCATCGCGCTGTTCGACGCCGCCAGCCAGCAGGTGGTGCAGCTGAACCAGATGGCCGCCACCTTCGCGGGCCGGCCGATGAAGGAGATCCTGGGCCGCGTGCCGTCGCAGTGGCTGCCCGGGCCCGAGGGCGCGAAGCTGTCGGCCGACCTGCACCGCGCGCTGGCCACGCCCGGCAGCGTGCAGCGCGAGCTGCGCCGCAGCGCGGAGGAAGGCGAGGGCGCCCAGCGCGTGTGGGACACCCGCATCGTGTCGCTGCCCCGGGCCGCCGACGCGCCCGACCAGCTGCTGATGGTGGCCAGCGACGTCACCGCCCAGCGCGCCGCCGACGAGGCCCGCCTGGCCGCGGCCATCGCGCAGCGCGAGATGCTGATCAAGGAAGTGCACCACCGCATCAAGAACAACCTGCAGGGCGTGGCGGGGCTGCTGCAGCAGAGCGCGTCGCGCCACCCCGAGGCCGCGGGCGTCATCGCCGAGGCCGTGAGCCAGGTGCACGCCATCGCGCAGGTGCACGGACTGCAGGTGGGCGTCACCGGCCCGATGCGCGTGCGCGGCGTCGTCGAGGCCATCGCGGCATCGGTGCAGCGCATGTTCGGGCGCACCATCCACGTGGAGGTGCACGGCGTCGGGCCGCAGCGCTTCGCGCTGACGGAGGCCGACTCGATCCCGATCGCGCTCACCGTCAACGAGCTGTTCACCAACGCGATCAAGCACAGCACGCCGACGGCGGGCGAGCCGGCCACCGACATCCGCTGCCGCATCGATTGCGGCGAGACCACGGTGCAGATCGCCATCGCCAACCAGGGCCGGCTCGTGCCGGGCTTCACGCTGGCCGGCATTCCGGCGGGCGTCTCCGGGCTGGGACTGGTGCGGTCGCTGCTACCGCGCAAGGGCGCGAAGATGGCGATCGAGGCCGAGGGCGATTCGGTGATCGCGCGGCTGGAACTGGCGCCGCCGGCGGTGGCATTGATCGATGGAAACTGAGGCTCACAAGATGCATCTTCGAACCCTGCGCCGACTCGTGGCGTTCCTGGCCCTGTGCCTTGCCGGCATCTCCGCAAACGCGGACGACGGCGCGCCGCCCTCCAGGGCGTCCTCGGCGGCCTCTTCGGTCCCGTTGCCATTCCAGCCCGAGCAGAGCCGCACCGAGTCGTCCGTGATGGCGAACGGTCGCCGGATCGGATACGAGGCGATCGCCGGCACGCTCGTGATCCATCCCAAGGACTGGGACGACGTGCCGCGCAAGCCCGACGCCGACGACAAGGACCCGCCGCCCGAGGCCAGCATGTTCTACGTGGCGTACTTCGCCAAGGGTGGCAAGGACGGCAGGCCCGACTCGTCGCGTCCCATCACCTTCCTGTTCAACGGCGGCCCCGGGTCGTCGTCGGTGTGGCTGCACATGGGCGCGTTCGGCCCGCGCCGCGTGCTCACGGCCAACGACTCGCACACGCCCGGGGCGCCCTACCGCATCGTCGACAACGAGCACACGCTGCTGGACGCCAGCGACCTCGTCTTCGTCGACGCGCCGGGCACCGGCTTCAGCCGCATCTCGGGCAAGGACAAGGAGAAGGCGTTCTACGGTATCGACGTGGACGCGCAGGCGTTCGCCGACTTCATCGTGCGTTTCCTGTCGAAATACGAACGCTGGAACTCGCCCAAGTTCCTCTTCGGCGAGAGCTACGGCACCACGCGCAACGCCGCGCTGATCAACGTGCTCGAGTCGCAGAAGTCGGTCGACTTCAACGGCGTGATCAACCTCTCGCAGATCCTGACATGGGGCAGTTCGCCCGACGGCGCCGACCTCAGTCCCGGCAACGACCTGCCCTACGTGCTGGCGCTGCCCACCTATGCCGCGACCGCCTGGTACCACCATGCGTTGCCGCAATCCGGACGCGACCTGCCGTCGCTGCTGGCCGAGGTGCAGCGCTACGCGGTCGGCGACTACGCGCAGGCCCTGCTGGCGGGCAATGCGCTGGATGCGGCACGCCGCCAGGCCGTCGCGCAACGGCTGCACGACTACACCGGCCTGCCGGTGGATTACCTCCTCAAGGCCAACCTGCGGGTCACGGGCGGCGAGTTCTCCAAGACGCTGCGGTCGTCGTCCGACGTGACCGTGGGCCGCCTGGACACCCGCTTCTCGGGCCCCACGGTCGATCCGCTCAGCAAGGAGGCCCAGTACGACCCCCAGAGCGCGGCGCTCGGCTCGGCCTACGTGTCGGCGTTCAACCACTACGTGCGCTCGGAGCTGAAGTTCGGCCAGGACAAGACCTTCAAGCCCTACATCGACATCGAGCGGGCCTGGCAGTTCGGCCACCAGCCGCCCAACCAGGACTTTCCGCTGGAGACCTCGCCCGATCTCACCGTCGACCTGGCCGTGGCGATGAAGACCAACCCGCGCCTGAAGGTGATGCTCAACGCGGGCTACTTCGACCTCGCGACCCCGTACTTCGCCGCCCTGTTCGAGATCGACCACCTGCCCATCCCGCCCGAACTTCGCGCGAACGTGGAGGCGCATCTCTACGAGTCGGGCCACATGGTGTATGCCAACGAGGCCTCGGCCAAGGCGCTGCATGCCAACGTGGCCGATTTCATCCGGCGCGCCTCGGGCGAGGCGCGCTGACGGTCAGCGCTTGCGGGCGCGCGTCTCGTACGCCCGCGAGACCAGCGCCTTGACCTCGGGCGCCGAGGCCTGCGCCAGCGTGATCCGCAATCCCGTCACCTTGCCCCCTAGTGGTGGTGCGGCTCTTCCGTCACCGCGTCGAGCGACAGGGCGTGCTTGCGGAGGGTTGCCAATTTCATGTCGTGTGCTCCGCTGGACGGGCGTACATCCGCAAGCCGAGGCGGAGCGCGCTGCGTCGAATTCTGGCATCCCCGAGCCCTGAGGGGACTCGTCAAGACTCGCGAGTTGCCTACAGCCACCCGCCAATCGGCCGATTAAGTCAAAATGGCCCCCAATGACCGTCACCCGCTTCCCCCGTACAGCCCCGTGCGATTGCCCGTCGCCGCGGAGTCGCGTGCGATGAGCAAGGGC
>JACMOG010000950.1 GCA_014378125.1 Vitreoscilla sp.
GCCGCGCACCACCAGCTCGGCCAGCGCGTCCTCCAGCTCGGCGCGCAGCAGGCGGGCGCCGTCGGCGATCTCGTCGAAGAACGACGGGCCGCTGGCCTCCAGGAGGTCGAACACGCGCTGCGCACGGCCGCCCAGCGGCTCCTCGTCGGGGGGCGGCGCGGCCCGCCGCGGCCAGGAGGGCGCCGCGCGCCGCGGAAGCAGCAGGATGGGCGTGGTGCGCAGCGACGAGCGGCCGCCGCCCTGCGCGCCGCTGGCCAGCGGGCGAAGGCGCGTCCACATCGTGCGGCCCGCCGTGCACAGGTCGTCCAGCCACGCCGACGCGTAGTCCTTCACGCGGGCCGGCAGCACCTCGGCCTCCCACAGCGAGGCCGGGGCCTCGAAGCCCTCCAGCTGCGCGAGCACCGCCGGCAGCGCTTCGGGCCCGCTCACGCGCGAGGCGCCGGCCACGTGCTGCCACTCGAACAGGAAGCGCACGAAGTCGCGCGGCTCCACGGGCTCGATCTCGCGGCGCAGGCGGCCCAGCGTGTAGCGGTGGATGCGCGCGAGCAGGTGGCGCTCGCACCACTCGACGTCCGCCAGCCCCGGCGTCACATGGCCCTGGAACACGGTGCCCTCGACCTGCCACGCGGGCAGCGCGAACTCCAACTGGCCGCGCGGCAGGCCGAGTTGCGCCACGAGCTCGTCGACGGTCACCGGGCCGAGGCCGCCGAGCCGCGCGCGCAACAACTCGCGCAAGGCCTCCTCGGGCGACTCGGCGGCCACGTCGTAGCCGGCCGGCGCGTCGATCGGCGGCTCGAGCGCTGCCTGCGGATACAGCTGGCGCATCGGCACGAGCCGCTCGGCCGCGACCCACAGCGCGCCGCCATCCGACACGAGCCGCGTGGCCCGGCCCGACGTCGCCAGCGCGGACAACGCCGGCTCCCAATGCTCGTTGTCGCGCGCCTCGGCCTCGGTGATCGCGCCCAGCGTCATCAGCGCCTCGTGCACCTCGTCGGCGCCACGCGCCCGCGGCCAGGCCTCCTCGCGCACGCCGGCGATCGCGGCGGCGTCGAGCGCGCCCATCTCGCCCACGTTCTCGGCATCGCCGAAGCGCCGGTTCTGCACGGCCTGCGTGCGGCGCTCCTCGATGGGCGCGTCGTCCAGGTACGCGTAGGGCCGGGCGTTGAGCGCCTCGGCGGCCAGCGGCGAAGGCGCCGGCAGGTCGCGCGCGATCACCTCGATGGCGCCCGACTCGATGCCGCGCAGCACGGCCAGCCAGCCGTCGGCGTCCATCGCCTCGTACAGGCAGTCGTGCATCGTCTGCGCCACCAGCGGGTGGTCGGGCACCTCGCGCTCGCCGGCCAGGTTCTCGGCGCAGGCCACCTGGTCTGGGAACACCGAGGCCAGCAGGTCTTCCGACTTCATGCGCTGCAGTTGCGGCGCCACCTTGCGACCGCCCACGAAGCGCGGCAACGCCAGCGCGGTGGTGGCGTTCCAGCGCCAGCGCACGGCGAACAGCGGCGCGTCCAGCA
>JACMOG010000951.1 GCA_014378125.1 Vitreoscilla sp.
CCAGGCGGCGGCTCCCGGCGCGCCCACCTCGCCACCGCACCAGCTTGACGCCGCGCTGTGGTCGCGCTCCGCGGCGGCCGCCGACATCGGCCCCTACCTTCAGGCCTGGCTCGCACTGCAATGCGCTGAGCTGGAGTGCGCCGTCGCCGGCGTGGTGCTGTGGCAGCAAGACGGCGGCGCGTTTGCACCCATGGCCGTGTGGCCCAGCGTGCAGCGCGATGTCACGCACCTGAGTGAAGCCGCACGGCGCGCCTTGCTTGAACGCCGCGGCCTGACCAGCGCCGGCGGCGACGCGGTCAGCCCGCGCGCCTTTGTTGCCTACCCCATCGTGGTGGGCGACGTGGCCCGCGCGGTGGCCGTGGTGGACCTTCTCACACCCACTCAGCCGCAACTGCAGCGCGCCATGCAGCGCCTGCACTGGGGCGCAGGCTGGCTTGAGAGCCGTGCCCGTGACGATGTAGCCGCGCGCGCCCCCGCCGAGCTCGCGCACGTGCGCGCGGCGGTGGACCTGGTGGCCGTGGCCGCGGACGCCGCCACGGCGCGCGAGGCCATGCTCGCCTTGGTCAACGGCGTGGTCGACAAACTCGCCATTACGCGCGCCATGCTCGGCGTGGCGCGGCGCGGACGCGTTGAGCTGTGGGCCATCTCCAAGACCGCCTGGTTCGACGGCCGCACCCAGGAAGCGGGGGAGATCGAAAACCTGATGGAAGAAGCGCTGGACCAAGGCGCGGCGCTGCGCTGGCCGGTGACCCAGGGCGAGGCGTTCAAGGTGCGTGTGGCGCATGAAGAGTGGTGCCGCCGCCGCAGCACCACGGCGGTGGCATCGGTGCCGGTGGTGGGGCGTGACGGCGCGGTGGCGGTGCTCACGGTGGAGCGTGACGACGGCGCGGGCATCCACCCCGCCGACGTGCAGCGCCTGCAGGCCCTGTGCCTGCTGCTGGGGCCGCAACTGCAAGACAAGCTGGTGCTCGAGCGCTGGCTGGCGGGCCGCGTGCCGCGCCAACTGGGTGTGCTGCGCGAGCGCGTGCTGGGCCAGGGACACGCCACGTGGAAGCTGGGCACCGTGGCGCTCATCGCCGTGGCCCTGGTGCTCGGGCTGGCCACGCAGGACTACCGCGTCACCGCCAAGTCGGTGATCCAGGGGCTGGTGCAGCGCGCGGCGGTGGCGCCCTTTGACGGCTTTGTGGCCAGCGCTCCGGTGCGCGCCGGCCAAGTCGTCAAAGCTGGCCAGGTGCTGGCCACGCTGGACGACCGCGACCTGCGCCTAGAGGCCACACGCTGGCAGAGCGAATTTGAGCAGGCCGATCAAAAGCAGCGCGACGCCACCGCCAAACGCGACCGCGCGGCGATGGCCATGCTCTCGGCGCAGATGCGCCAGGCGCAGTCGCAGCGTGCGCTGGCCGAGCAAAAGCTCGCACGCACCGAAATCACCGCCGCCATCGACGGCCTGGTGGTCTCAGGGGACCTGTCGCAGAAACTCGGCTCGCCGGTGCAAACGGGAGAGCTGCTGTTCGAGGTGGCGCGGCTGGACGGCTACCGCGTCATATTGCAAGTGGACGAGCGCGACATCGGCGAGCTGCGCGTCGGGCAGAGCGGCCGCCTGGTGCTCAACGGCTGGAGCCGCGAGGCGCTGGCGTTCAAGGTCACCAACGTCACGGCCGTGGCCGAGCAGCGCGAGGGGCGCAACTACTTCCGTGTCGAATCGGCGTTAGCACCCGGCAGCCATGTCGATTTGCGACCGGGCATGGAAGGCGTGGCCAAGGTCGAGGTCGGCGAGCGCAAGCTGTGGTGGGTGTGGACCCACACGCTGGCGGACTGGCTGCGCCTGGCCACCTGGCGCTGGCTGCCATGACGGTCGACTTCTTCAGCAGCTCGTGGTACCGCGTGGCCGCGCTCAAGCCGCGTTTGTCGCCGCGCTTGCACGTGGGGCGCCACCGCTACCGCAGAGAGTCGTGGTATGTGCTCAAGGACCCCATCACCAACCGCGTGCACCGCTTCACGCCGCAAACCTACTACCTGCTGGGCCAGATGGATGGCCAGCGCGCGCTCGGCGTGATCTGGCAACACGGCCTGGAGCAGCTTGGCGACGACGCGCCCACGCAGGACGAGCTGATCCAGTTGCTGGGCCAGTTGCACGGTGCCGACGTGGTGGAGTGCGACGTGCCACCCGACGACGCCGAGCTCTTCGAGCGCTTTGGCAAGACAGCACGCTCCAAACACGCCTCGCTGTGGCGCAACCCCTTGTTCATCCGCATCCCGCTGTGGGACCCCGACACCTTTCTTGAGCGCACCCAGCATCTGGTGAGGCCGCTGGCCGGACGCGCAGGCCTGCTGCTGTGGCTGGCACTGGTGCTGCCGGCCCTGCTGCTGGCGGGCGTGCACTGGGAGCCGCTCACGCGCAACCTGGCCGACCAGGTACTGGCCACGGGCAACCTGCTCGTGCTGGCGTTGACCTTCCCCGTCGTCAAACTACTGCACGAGCTGGGCCACGCCTACGCCACCAAGCTGCGCGGCGGCCAGGTGCACGAGATCGGCCTCATGCTGCTGGTGCTGATGCCCGCGCCCTACGTTGACAGCTCGGCGGCGAGTGCGTTCAAACACAAGTGGAGCCGCGCCGTGGTGGGCGCGGCGGGCATGCTGGTGGAAACCGCCTTGGCGTCATTGGCCATGTTCGCTTGGGTGCTGCTCGAACCGGGCTTTGCCCGCGCGCTGTGCTTCAACATCATGCTCATCGCCGGCGTCTCCACGGTGATCTTCAACTTGAACCCGCTGCTGCGCTACGACGGCTACTACATCCTGTGTGACCTGATCGAAGTGCCCAACCTGGCGCAGCGCTCCAAGCGCTATTTGGTCGAGGTCATCGACCGCCATCTCTTTCGTGTGTCTGGCACGCAAGGCATGCGGCTGGCGCCGGGCGAAGCTCCGTGGCTGGCGGTCTACATTCCTTTGTCGACGCTCTACCGCACCTTTGTGATGTTAGCCATCGCGCTCTTCATCGCCAGCGAGTACTTCATCGTCGGTGTGCTGCTGGCGCTGTGGACCATTGCGCAGAGCGTGCTCTGGCCGCTGGCCAAGGGCGTCTGGCATGTGGTGGGCGCGCCCGAGCTGCAACGCCGGCGCGGGCCGGCGCTGGCCACCAGCGCGGCGCTGCTGGCGCTGCTGGGCGGGCTGCTGTTTGTGCTGCCGGCGCCCAGCCGCGTCATGGCGCAGGGTGTGATCTGGTTGCCCGACGACGCGCAGCTGCGCGCGCAAGCCGCCGGCTTTGTGCAGCAGCTGCTGCTGGCGCCGGGCACGCAGGTGCAGCCTGGCAGCTTGGTCGGCCTGCTCGAACGGCCGGAGATGCAGGCCGAGTTCGAGGTGCAAGGCGCGCGCGTCGACGAAGCTCAGGCCAAGTGGAACAGCGTGATGGTGAACGACCGCGTACGCGCCGAGCTGGCGCGCCAGGAGCTGGCCACCGAGCAGGCGGTGTTGGCGCGCGTTCAAAGCGAGCTGCAAGCGCTGGAAGTGCGCGCGCTTGCCGGCGGCACCTTGATCATGCCGGCGGCGGCCGAACTGCCGGGGCGCTTCGCACGCAAAGGCGAGGTGCTGGGTTGGCTGGGCGACCACCGTCAGCGCTTGGTGCGCGTGGTAGTGGAGCAGGCCGACATCGACCGTGTGCTGCAACGCCGCCGCGCGGTGCAGGTGCGCCTCGCGCCCGATCCCTCGCAGGTGCTCGGCGCCGAGCTGGTGCGCGAGGTGCCCGCCGGCCGCGACCAGCTGCCCAGCAAAGCCTTGGCCGTTGAAGGCGGCGGTGAACACCTGGCCGACCCCAGCGACCCGCAGGGCTTGAAGACGCTGCAGCGTGTCTTCCAGCTCGACGTGCAGCTCAGCCAGCCGCAGTCCTTCATGCCGCTGGGCGCTCGCGCCTGGGTGCGCTTCGAGCTCGAGCCCGAGCCGCTGGGCCAACAAGCCTGGCGCGCACTGCGCCAGCTTTTCCTGACGCGTTTCGATGTCTGAGGCGATCCAGCCCCTGCCGCCCTTCGTGCCGGGCATCGAGCGCGCGTCGCGCCAGCGTGGCAATGCACTCGACGTCTGGCTTGCGCGTGGTTACGGGCAGTGGCGAATCACGTTGCTGGCCGGTTCCAAGGCGCTGACGGCCGTCTCGCTGCGCGCGCTGGGCGCTGCGGCCGACGCTGCGGGGGAGGCTGCCGCCCACGTCGCGTCGATGGACGCCGCCGCATTGGCCGCTCACACCACCACGCTGCGCCAGGCCTTGCAACGCCATGGCCTGACCGACGCGAACAGCGCGCAGGCCTTGGGCTTGGCCTGCGTGCTCGCGCAGCGTGAGCTGGGCCTCGTGCCGCACCGCGTGCAGCGCATGGGTGCGGCGGCCCTGCTGCGCGGCATGGTGGCCGAGATGGCCACGGGCGAAGGCAAGTCGCTCACCGCCGCGCTGGCCGCGGCCTGTGTGGCACTCAGCGGCCGCCCGGTGCACATCATCACCGTCAACGACTACCTGGCCGAACGTGACGCCATGGTGCACCGGCCCTTGTCCGCCGCGCTGGGCCTGCACGTCGCGGCGGTGCAAGCCGCGCAGACGCCGCCGCAGCGCGTGCAGGTGTATGCGCAGGACATCGTTTACTGCACCAACAAGGACGTGGTGTTCGACTACATGCGCGACCACCTGGGCCAGGCCGGGAGCCACACGCCGCGGCAGGCCGCGGTCCAGTCCGCGCTCGGGTTGTCGCAAGACGGCGGACGGCCACGCGCGCTGCGCGAGCTGGCGTTTGCCATCGTCGACGAAGCCGACAGCGTGCTGATTGACGAAGCGCGCACGCCGCTGATCATCTCCAGCGAACGCGACAGGGTGCCGCTGCAGGTGTGCCGCGAAGCGCTGGACATCGCGCTTGCGCTCGACGCCGACGAGCACTTCAGCGTGGACCGCCTGCACCACCAGGTGGCCCTGACCGACGCCGGCGTCGAGCGTACGCAGCAGCTCGCGGCCGCGCTGCACGGCCTGTGGCGAAGCGAACGCGCGCGCTCGCACCTAGTGCGCCAGGCGCTGTCGGCCACGGCCTTGTTCATTCGCGAGCGTGACTACATCGTGCGCGACGGCAAGGTGCACATCGTCGACGAGTTCACCGGCCGCGTGCTGCCCGACCGCGCCTGGGAGCAGGGCATCCACCAGATGATCGAACTCAAGGAGGGACTGGCCATGACACCCAGCCGCGAGCCCGTGGCACGTTTGACCTACCCTGCGTACTTCACGCGTTATGCACGCCTGGCCGGCATGACCGGCACGGCGCGTGAAGTTGCCGGTGAGCTGTGGGCTTTGTATGGACTCAAGGTCGCCTGCATTCCCACGCACCGCCCAGTGCAACGCGTCGAGTTGCCCGCGCAGGTGTTCGTTAGCCAGGCGCTACAAGCCACAGCCTTGGTACAAGCCTGCCGCGACATGCAGGCACTGGGCCGCGCGGTGCTCATCGGCACGCGTTCGGTGCAAGGCTCGGAGCACGTGGCGCAGGCCTTGGCGGCGCAGGGCATCGCGCACGTGGTGCTCAACGCCAAACAAGACGCCGACGAGGCCGGCGTGGTGGCGCGCGCCGGCGGCCCGGGCTGCGTCACCGTGGCCACCAACATGGCCGGGCGCGGCACCGACATCGCACTGGCTGCGGCCACGCACGCGGCCGGCGGCCTGCACGTCATCCTGACCGAGTTCCACGAGTCCGGGCGCATCGACCGCCAACTCGTCGGCCGCTGCGCGCGCCAGGGCGACCCGGGCTCGTGGCAGGCCATCACGCATGTGCGTGCGGAAATTTTCCAGCGCTACGCACCACGCTGGTCGGCGCTGGCGCTGCGCCTGGCGGGTGCGCGTCCTGCCCTGCCGGCCCTGTTGGCAAGCCTGCTGCGACAGGGTGCGCAGCGCCGCGCCGAACGTATGAACGCCTGGACCCGCGCGATGGCGCTGCGCAGCGAAAGGCGCCAGGACCGCCTGATGGCCTTTGCCGGAAAGAAGAGTTGAGCTGACATGCCCCTGACCACGTCGCGCACCGGCCGCACGCCGCCCACACCCACCCTGCTTCTGTGCGCCTTGTTGACCACCGGCACGGCCCATGCCGCCGAGTTCGACTGCCTGATCGAGCCACGGCGCACGGTGCTCATCTCCGGCCCGGTGGAGGCCTTGATCACGCAGGTGCGCGTCGACCGTGGCGACCTCGTGCGCAAGGGCGACGTGCTGGTCGAGTTCGAGTCGGGAGTTGAGCGCGCCACCGCCGAGTTGGCGCGCCAGCGCTCCGAGGTCGTCAGCGCCATCGAAGCGCGCCAGGCGCGCCAGGAGTACGCTGTGGCGAAGGTCACGCGGCGCCAGGAACTCACCAAGCAGAATTTCATCAGCCAGCAGGACTTGGAGGAGTCCGAGGCCGAACGCCGACTCACGGAGGCCGAACTCAAGGAGGCACGCGACAACAAGCGCCTGGCCGAGCTGGAGTACCGCCGCGCCGCGGAGCTGCTGCGCCAGCGTTCGTTGACCAGCCCGGTCAGCGGCATCGTGGTGGAGCGCCTGATGCACCCGGGCGAGGTCTCCGAGCTGGGCAAGAAGCCGATCCTGAAAATTGCCGACATCGACACCCTCAGCGTCGAAGTCGTGTTGCCGCTGGCCGCCTACCGCCAGGTCGCCAAGGGTGACGTGGCCAGCGTGCGCCCCGAAGGTCCCATCGGCGGCCAGCACGAAGCCCGCGTGGCCGTGGTCGACAAAGTGCTGGACGCCGCCAGCGGCACCTTTGGCGCACGCCTGGACCTGCCCAACCCCAAGGGCGCCATACCCGCGGGCGTGCGTTGTCGCATCGACTTTCCCAAGGTCACGGCACCCACGGGCACACGGGGCGCCAGGCCGCTTGGCGCGGCCACCGGCCCGGCGTCGCCGAGCGCCGGCCGCTGAGACAGTACGCGCCTGGCCATGAAGAACGCCGGGCAAGCTGCGTGGGCATCGGGCCTTCGGCCGCCACCCGTGTGCTGCTCTTGACGCCAGTGCTGGACATGCTGACCTACGAGGCCGGCGCGTTCTATGTCATATATCGGGGCTGGTTGGACTTCACGAGGTGGCATCTGCTGCATCAGTCCGGCGTCTTCTTCGTGACCCACGCGAAGTGGGGCATGACGCGCGTCGCGTCTACTTGAGCTCGGTGGACCATCGCACGGGGCTGATCTGCAATCGGCTCGTAATGCTCGCCGGCTATTACCCGTTCACAATTACCCGGAGCATCTACGGCACATTAAATTAAAGGACGTCAGAACGCATCGGCGCCGGTGCCTCGGGGCGGAGTAGGGGGCTTGGCTACTGGCGACAACGAATGGGAAACCCTCTAGGCCCAAGTCCCCGATCCGGGCATCGGCGCCGCACGGCGACGGCCCTGCCCTGCCTCAGCCCGCGCACGGCCGCG
The DNA here is from genome assembly GCA_014378125.1 of Vitreoscilla sp. The sequence continues at coordinate 7,419 of JACMOG010000951.1, forward strand.
GGTGGGCAAACCATGAGACCCGATCAATTGACATACAGATCAGGTGCAAGTACGGTCGTATGCAGGTGGATTCAGCCTAGGACCCGTTGACTCGGGTTCAGCCACCCGAGCCACGAAAGGACCAGCATGACCAGACCGGATGCCTCGACCACGCTGAAGGCGTCGATGAAGGAGTTGCAGATCGGCGGCTCCATCACGCACGACCCGTCCCGCAGGGCCCTGCTCGGCCGCTCGGCCGCCGCGCTGGCCGCCGCGGGTGCAGCCGCCGTGGGCAGTGGTCGCGCGGTAGCGCAGGACCTGGGCGTGCCGGCCTCCAACCGCGCCGCCGGCCGGCCCATGCCCCAGGACGAGTACGGCATGCCGTCGAAGTACGAGGCCCAGGTGAAGCGCCGCCGCAGCGACGTGCTGGTGAACCGCCAGAACTTCTCGGACTGGAGCATGACGCCGCTGCAGAGTCAGCTTGGCACGATCACGCCGAACGGGCTGATCTACGAGCGCCACCACAACGGCGTCCCCGACATCAACCCCGACGAACACCGGCTGGCCATCCACGGCATGGTCAAGCAGCCGCTGGTGTTCACGATGTCGGACCTGATGAAGTACCCGTCGGTGACGAAGTTCTACTTCATGGAGTGTTCGGGCAACGGCCTGACCGACTGGCTGAAGCCGATGTCGAAGACGGTGCAGCAGACCCACGGCCTGCTGTCCTGCGCGCAGTGGACGGGCGTGCCGGTGTCCATCCTGCTCGAGGAGGCCGGCATGTCGCCCGACGCCACCTGGGCGCTGGCCGAAGGGGCCGACGGTGCGGCGCACGCGCGCAGCATTCCGATGAAGAAGATGCTCGACGACGCGCTGCTCGTGTATGCGTCGAACGGCGAGATGCTGCGAGCGGAGAACGGCTACCCCCTGCGGCTCTTCATCCCGGGCTGGGAAGGTAACGTCAGCATCAAGTGGCTGCGCCGCATCAAGTTGGCCGACAAGCCCTGGCACCTGCGCAGCGAGACCGCGCGCTACACCGACCCTATGCCAGACGGTAAGTGGCGCCAGTTCAGCTTCGACATGGAAGCCAAGTCCGTGATCACCTCGCCCTCGGGCGGCATGAACGTGCGCCCGGGCGACGTGATGATCCAGGGCTTTGCATGGTCGGGCAATGGGAGCATCAAGGCTGTCGACGTGACGACCGACGGCGGCCGCACCTGGCGCGAAGCCACGGTGGAAGGGCCGGTGCTCGACAAGTGCCTGACGCGATTCCGCTTCCCTTGGAAATGGAACGGCGGGCCTGTCACCATTGCTAGCCGTGCCGTCGACTCCACCGGCTACGTGCAGCCCACGGTCGAGGACATCAAAAAGGTACGGGCCATCACCGGCTTCGTTCAACATCACAACGGCGTGTTTCCATGGTCGATCGATGCGTCAGGGGAGGTCAAGAATGCGATCGGTTAAGACACTCGGCCTGTCGCTGACGGCGACGCTACTGCTCGCGGCTTGCGCCGCACCCGGGCCCGCGTCCATTGACAAGCTCGCGTCACCGCGTCTGGGCAAGGTGGTGAGCGAACAGTCGCTTGTGGCTTGGAACATCGACGTGCGCACCACCGACGGCCTGGGCCTGCCGCCAGGCTCGGGCTCGGTCGCTGCGGGCAAGGTGGTCTACGAGGCGCAGTGCATCGCCTGCCACGGCGAA
>JACMOG010000952.1 GCA_014378125.1 Vitreoscilla sp.
ACCGGCAGGGTGCGCGGGAAGTCACGGCTGAAGTGCAGGCCGCGGCTCTCGTGGCGGTTGAGCGCGGAGCGCACGATGAGCTCGGCGCAGACGACCAGGTTGCGCAGCTCCAGCAGGTCGCGCGTGACGCGGAAGTGCGCGTAGTACTCGTCGATCTCGGCCTTCAGCAGCTCGATGCGGTGCAGCGCGCGCTCCAGCCGCTTGGTGGTGCGCACGATGCCCACGTAGTTCCACATCAGCATGCGCAGTTCGTCCCAGTTGTGGGCGATGACCACCTGCTCGTCGGCGTCGTCCACCTGGCTCTCGTCCCACTCGGGCAGCGGCTCGGCCCACAGCGGGCCGTCGGCCAGGATCGCGTCGGCACAGGTGTGGCCGATGACCACGCACTCCAGCAGCGAGTTGCTGGCCAGGCGGTTGGCGCCGTGCAGGCCCGTGTAGGTGGTCTCGCCCACGCCGAACAGGCCCGGCAGGTCGGCGCGGCCGTTCAGGTCGGTGACCATGCCGCCGCAGGTGTAGTGCGCGGCGGGCACCACGGGAATCGGCTGCCTCGCGATGTCGATGCCCAGTTGCAGGCAGCGCGCGTGGATGGTGGGGAAGTGTTCCTTGAGGAACGCCTCGCCCAGGTGCGTGGCGTCGAGCCACACGTGGTCGATGCCGAGCCGCTTCATCTCGAAGTCGATCGCGCGGGCGACGATGTCGCGCGGCGCCAGCTCGGCGCGCTCGTCGTGCGCGGGCATGAAACGGGTTCCGTCGGGCAGCTTCAGCAGCGCGCCCTCGCCACGCAACGCCTCGGTGATGAGGAAGCTGCGCTCCTGCGGGTGATACAGGCAGGTGGGATGGAACTGGATGAACTCCATGTTGGCCGCGCGGCAGCCGGCGCGCCACGCCATGGCGATGCCGTCGCCGGTGGAGGTGTCGGGGTTGCTGGTGTAGCGGTAGACCTTGCCCACGCCGCCGGTGGCCAGCACCACGGCCGACGCCGCGATGGTCTCCACCTTGCGCGAGTCGATGTCCAGCGCGTAGACGCCGTACACCCGAGGCGGCTCGTCGCGTTTCAAATGGCGCGATGTGATGAGGTCGACCGCGATCCAGCGCTCGCGCAACGTGATGAGATCGTTGGCCTGCGCCTGCGCCAGCAGCGACTCGTGGATCGCCCGGCCCGTGGCGTCGGCCGCGTGCGCGATGCGACGCACCGCGTGGCCGCCCTCGCGCGTGAGGTGCAGCCCCAGCGGGCCGTCGACGTCGGTCGTGAAAGGCACGCCGTTGTCCACCAGCCATTCCACGGCCTTGGCGCTGTTCTCGGCGATGAAACGCGCAGTGTGTTCGTCGACGATGCCAGCGCCGGCGTCCTGGGTGTCGCGCACGTGCGATTCGATGGAGTCGTCCGACCCCAGCACGCCCACGATGCCGCCCTGCGCCCACGACGTGGCGCCCTCGCTGAGCCCGCGCTTGGCCAGCACGACCACCGGGCGACCGTGGCGCGCCAGGTGCAGTGCCACCGTGAGGCCCGCGAGTCCGGCGCCCACGATGACGACGGGGCTGGACGAAGGGGAAGCGGAGGCGGCGGACGTGGGCATGGACGAGGATCTCGGACGGCTACGGGGCGGCGCCCGGAGGTGCGGTGCACGCGGCCGGGCAAGGCCGATTCTACGAAGCGTTCCAAAGTCCCTGCCGAGGCGCTGCCGCGCGCGGGTGACGCGGGTGTGGCAGGCATGTGACGCGCCGGCGCGGCGACGCGGAATCAGCGGTTCGACGAAGCGGCCGCGCGTTCCGCGCGCCGTTGCTTGGGGCTCATGGCGGGGAACTGCGCGCCGCGTTGCGCGGCCATCTCCTTCAGCGCGAGCACCTTCTCGTAGGGCGGCGACCCCGGCTTGTACTTGGCAAGAGCGAATTCGAGGCTCCACGCGATCGTCTGATCGTGCGCCACCAGGGTGACGGAGGCGCCCTGCGCCATCAGCCATGCGGCAAGGTCGTAGTCCTGCGTGTCGATGGCGCTCATCAACACGGTGTTGCCCGCCTCGTCCGGGAAGTCGATCGGCACGCCGTGCGCCATCACCACCGCGAGACATCGAGGCCGGCCCTCGGCCACGGCATGGAACATCAGCAGCTTCTTCGTGCGGGGCGCCAGCGTGTCGACGGGCCGCAGGTCGAGCATGAGTGACAGAAGCTCCGGCTCGTCGAGCGTTTCGGCGAACAATAGCGGCAGGCCGGCGCTGCCCAAGGTATCGACCTGCGGATCCGCGCCCACCGCCAGCAGCGTGCGGATGCCCGGCGTGCTCCCCGCGGCAATCGCGTAGTGAAGCAGCCTGAGGTGGTTGTAGGGGTTGTCCTTGGGGCCTTCGGCGTCAGGCGACGCGCCGCCAGCGATGGCTGCACTAGCCCGGGCGACGTCGCCAGCCAACGCCGCTGCCAGCAGCTCCTGGGTCACGGGGTCGGCGAAGTACCTGGCTGGCGCATCCAGATTGAACTTCGGCGCGGGCAACGAGCGCGGCAGAGGCAGGGACCCACGTTCCTCGCGTCGCTGCTTCGGGCTCCGGGCCGGGAAATGCGCACCGCGTTGCTGGGCCATCTGCTTGAGCTCCAGCACCTTCTCGTACGTGGGCGAGCCGGGTGCCAAGCGGTCGAGGTCGTACTGCAGGCTCCAGGCCACGGTCATGTCGTGCGCGATGATCGTCACCGAGGCGCCCTGGTCCATGAGCCACTTCGCGAGTTCGTAGTCCTGGGCGTCGTGCGCGCGCATCAGCACCGTCTGCCCGGCCTCGTCGGGAAAGTCGATGGGCATGCCGTGCTTCAGGATGACCTCCAGGCAATGCGGCCGTCCGAGCGTTACCGACCGGAACATCAGCAGTTCCTTCGTGTCCTGGGACAGTGTGGCCACGGCCCGCAGGTCGAGCATCAGCGACAGCAGGTCGGGCTTGTCCAGGTTGATCGCGAACAACAACGGCAACGAGGCAGAACCCGGCGTCGAGATCTGCGGATCGGCGCCAACGGCGATCAACGTGCGGATGCCCGGCACGCTGCCAGCGGCGATCGCGTAGTGCAGCAGCCGCAGCGGGTTGTACGGGTTGGACTTGGGGCCTTCGGCGTCGGGAGAGGCACCGTGCGCGATGGCCTCCTTCGCCCTGACAAGGTCTCCCGCCAAGGCGTCTGCCAGCAGCGATCGCGACTGCGCATCGTCGAAATACGCGGACGGTGCGTCGAGCTTGAATTTGGGCGCCGGCTTGGAGTCGGGCATCGCTGAGGCCATGGTGAACGATCCGGTCAGTGCGAGAGAGGCCGCCATGGCAGCGCGGCGCCAGGATCGCGCCAGCAAATGGAAGGCCGCCGGCACCGCAATCAGCCGCCCGATGACGCCGCCTTGCGTTCCTCGCGCCGGTCCTTCGGACTCCTGGCGGGGAATTGCGCGCCGCGTTGCGCCGCCATCTGCTTCAGCGCGAGCACCTTCTGGTAAGGCGGCGTACCGGGCTTGTACTTGGCGAGATGGAATTCAAGACTCCAGGCCACCGTCCGGTCGTGCGCGTCAATCGTCACGGACGCGCCCTGCTCGATCAGCCAGGCGGCGAGATCGTAGTCCTGCGCGTCGACGGCGTCCATCAATACGTTGGCGCCGGTGTCGTCCGGGTAGTCGATCGGCACGCCATGCTCGATCACGACCTGCAGGCAGCGCGGGCGTCCCACCGTCACCGAGCCGAACATGAGCAGCTTCTTCGTGCGCGGCTGCAGGGTATCGACCGGGCGCAGATCCAGCATCAAAGACAGCAACTCCGGCTTGTCCAGCGTCATCGCGAACAGCAGGGGCATCGAGGCCGAGCCGAGCGTGTCGATCTCCGGGTTCGCGCCGAGGGCCATCAACGTGCGGATGCCGGGCACGCTGCCCGCGGCGATCGCGTAGTGCAGCAGGCGCAGATGGTTGTACGGGTTGTCCTTCGGCCCTTCCGCATCGGGTGACGCGCCGTGGGCGATGGCGGCCCTGGCCTTCTCGAGGTCGCCGGCCAGGGCTGCGGCCAGCAGGGCCTGCGTGGGCGCATCGCCGAAGTAGACGGCAGGTGCGCCGAGGTTGAACTTCGCGGCGGGCGTGGAAGGGGGCAACGGCAAGGCCATGGTGTCTGATCCAATCAATATGAGGGCCGCGAGGCAGGACGGGCGCAGCAGCCGGCGCACCGCGGGCCAGCTCGATCGCGCGGTCACTGCGCGTGCTCCGCGGCGCAGGCCTTGGGCGTGGCCTCGTCGCTTGTCTTTTCCTTTTCCATCGATCCGATGACCTCGTCCATCCCGTGCAGGTAGGTGGAGTAGTCGTCGCCCGCGGCGGCCTTGCCCTCGGCCTTCAGGCCGGCGAGGTAGGCCGGGTCGTGCACCGGGTCGATGTCGCGCTTGGTTCCTACCGCCGAATTGGCCATCGCCGACAGGCCCCTCGATCCGAGGAGGCTTTCCTGGGTCTTGGTGAGGATCTCGCCCTTCACGCGGATGGCCGTGATCGACGCCGGATCGGCCGCCTTGTGCTCGTCCTCGCTGTAGTTCGACACGGTGTCCGAGTTGAGCCCGGCCGAGTTGTACGTGGACGCCAGCAGGCCGCTGCCGCCCTGCGCCGCGCTCGCCAGCCCGCCGCCCAGCGAGTGCCCGACAAGTCGCGCGTCGGTGCCGGTATCGGCCAGCTTGTTGCCGATCTGGACCGCGTTGCGGTAGTACGGCGCGTCCATGTTGGCGTCCTGGTGGAAGTTGTTCGTCCAGTCCTCGCCGGCCGGGGTCGAGCCCCGGAACGCCACGATGGTGGGCGGATCCATGTCGTCGCCCCACACCGCCGGATCCTTCATGTAGACCGCGGCCTTGAAGTCCGAAAAGGGTGGCGTCAGCTTGTCCTGGTCCAGGCCCATCTTCGCTAGCTCGGCCGGCGTCGCCTTCGTGAACCCGATCGGCGCGCCCGTCTTGAGGTCGGCCGGCGCGTTGGGGTCGTTGTCGATGTAGACCTGCTTGGCGCAGCGCATGTTCTCCACCTCGTCCATGTCCGAGCGCAGGCGCTGCGCCTCGGCCGCGTGCTCGGGGCAGTTGAGCATGGAGTCGTTGACCAGCTTCAGGCGCGCCGCGCGCCGCTCGGCCTTGGCGCTGCTCATGCACTGCGGGCAGCCGGCGATGGGCGTGTTGGCGAAGTCGCCCAGCATCGACTGCCGGGCCGCGTCGTAGTCCTGCTTGCGCATGGCGTCGGTCTTGGCGGCCGCGCCGGCCTGCATCTCCTTGGCCTTGGAGGCGGGGAGCTTGTCCGCCAGCTTGCTCTTGATGTAGTCGCGAATGCCCATGCGTGTCCCGGCGGTTCAGGCCCGGCCCGCGGCGCCGCGGCCCCAGGCGTGCGTCATGTCGAAGGCCTTGCGAAGCGCGTCGTCGGCACCCGCCGGATCGTGCGGCGCTGCGATGGTGGCGCCCACCCAGGCATTCATCGCGTGAAGGCGGCGGAATTCGGGGATGCCGCTCTTGAACAGCGCCGCCAGCAAGGGGCTGCGCGCCTCGAAGCCCGGCTCCAGGTACCAGGCGCCGAGCACGTAGCCGGCCACGCCCTGCTCGGTGACGAAACCCGCGTCCCGGGCATCGTCCAGTGCCAGCGTGAGGAAGTCGTCGCGCAGCTGCTGGCTGGCGCTGGCGTATTCGGGCACCGCCTTGCGGAGCGACCGCTCGACGCGCTGGCGCCAGTGATCCGCAAGGATCAGGTCGAACTGTTCGTTGGAGATTCGCATGCGGTCTGGGGTATCGAGGCCAAGCGTTCGTGGACGAGCCAGACCATCCTACCTTCAACTTCGTGAAAGCTCCCAAAGGCTCTGGCTCCGGCCAGGCTCGGCAATCGCAGCGACCGGGCTCGTGGTCGGTGCCTGACCCTTCCCGCGGCTCAGTGCACCGTGGGTACGAACGAGAACTCGCCGTCGGCGACATCCACCGGAATCACGTCCTTCGGCCCGAACCGGCCCTCGAGGATCAGCCGCGCCACCGGATTCTCGATGCGCTGCTGGATCGCGCGCTTCAGAGGCCGCGCGCCGAACACCGGATCGAAGCCCACCTTGGCGAGCTCGCGCAGCGCCGCGGGGGACACCTCGAGCGTCATGTCCATCTTGCGCACCCGCTGTTGCAGCGTGGCGAGCTGGATCCTGGCGATCGCCTCGATGTTGGTGCGATCGAGCGCGTGGAACACCACCGTCTCGTCGATGCGGTTGAGGAACTCGGGACGGAAATGCGCCTTGACCTCTTCCCACACCGCGTCGCGGATCTCCGCCGACGGCCGGCCGGCCATCTGCATGATCATCTGCGAGCCCAGGTTGCTGGTCATCACGATGACGGTGTTCTTGAAGTCGACCGTGCGGCCCTGGCCGTCGGTCAGCCGCCCGTCGTCGAGCACCTGCAGCAGCACGTTGAACACGTCGGGATGCGCCTTCTCCACCTCGTCCAGCAGCAGCACGCTGTACGGCTTGCGGCGGATGGCCTCGGTGAGCGTGCCGCCCTCGTCGTATCCGACATAGCCCGGGGGGGCGCCGATGAGGCGGCTCACGGAGTGCTTCTCCATGAACTCGCT
>JACMOG010000953.1 GCA_014378125.1 Vitreoscilla sp.
CCGGGGGCCCCCCGCGGCGGCGCGCCGGCGGCAACCGCGGGGGGCACCGTGCGGAGGGCCGCGTGCGCCGACGGCGGCGGCTCCCTCCGCATCCCCGCGGCCTGCTGCGGGCTGTTCGGGCTGCGTCCGTCGCGCGGCCGCGTGTCCGCCGGGCCGGGCATCGGCGAGGCCTGGTTCGGCGCGTCCAGCGAAGGCGTGCTCTCGCGCAGCGTGCGCGACACCGCGCGCGCCCTCGACGCGATCGCCGGCCCCGAGCCGGGTGATCCGTTCGCCATCGCCACGCCGCGCTCGCCCTATGCCGAGGCGATGCAGCAACCGCCCGGACGGCTGCGCATCGGCTTCACCACCACGTCGCCGCTGGGCACGCCGGTGCACCCCGAGGCAGTGGCCGCGGTCGCCGACGCGGCGCGCCTGCTGGCGTCGCTGGGCCACGACGTGGAAGAGGCCGCGCCCGCCATCGACGGCCCGCTGCTGGCGCGCAACTACCTGCACGTGTACTTCGGCCAGGTGCCCGCCGCGATGGCGCGCGCCTATGCGGCCGGCGCTAAACGCGGCGAGTTCGAGCCGCTGACGCGCGTCATCGAGACGTTGGGCAAGTCCACGTCCGCCGCCACGCTCACCGCCAACCTGGGAATGTGGAACCAGCACGCCCGCGCGCTGGCGGCGTTCCACCAGCGCTACGACCTGCTGCTGACCCCCACCCTCGCGCACCCGCCCGTGCGCCACGGTGCCGGCGACCCGCCGAAGGCGCAGCAGGTGGCGCTCGACGTGCTCGACCGCACCGGCCTGCTGGGCCTGCTCGCGCGCTCGGGCTTGCTCGCGTCCACGATAGACAAGATCGCCACCGACAGCCTGCAGTTCGTGCCCTTCACGCAACTGGCCAACCTCACCGGCACGCCCGCGATGAGCGTGCCGCTGCACTGGACGGCCGACGGCCTGCCGCTGGGCGTGCAGTTCGTGGCGTCGTTCGGGCGCGAAGACCAGCTGCTGCAGTTGGCGGCGCAGCTGGAGCAGGCGAGGCCGTGGTTCGGGCGGATGCCGGCGTGGGTCACGGACGGGGCTGGCCAGGCCGCGGCGCAGGATGTCTGACCGGAGGTGTCTGGCATCTCCTGCGTACCCGCCGGCCATGCCTGACACCGATTCGGAGCAGCTCGCGTTCGGGATCAGGCATTGCCGCTGAATACAGCGGAGATGCCAGACCCCTCGGGCACCCAGCGACCATAGTCTTCGAGCACCCGTTCGCCGTCGTGCGAACGATCTCCGACCGCAGGACGTATTGCAGACAAAGAAAAAGCCCGCGCTCCGTGAGGAGGGCGGGCCTTGGATCGGCCGGAAAGCCTGGAAGAATCAGAACGGAATATCGTCGTCCATGTCGTCGAAGCCCGTCGAGGCCTTCGGAGCCGGACGCGGCGACGGGGCCGGGGCCGGACGGGCCGCCGGGCGCGACGGGGCGGCGTTGCGGTCTTCGTTGCCGTCGACGCCGTCGCGCGGGGCCAGGTAGCGGCCACCGCTGGCACCGCCGCCTCCGCCTCCGCCCCCTTCATCGCCGCCGCTGTCTCGGCCGCCGAGCATCTGCATCTGTTCGGCGACGATGTCGACCGTGTTGCGCTCGATGCCGTCCTTGTCGGTGTACTTGCCGTACTTCAGGCGCCCTTCGATGTAGACGGGCTTGCCCTTCTTCAGGTACTCGCCGGCGATCTCGGCCAGGCGGTCGTAGAACGTGACGCGGTGCCACTGGGTGTCTTCGATGCTCTCGCCGCTGGCCTTGTCCTTGCGGCGGCTGGAGGTGGCCACCGAGACGTTGCAGATGGCGGTGCCGCCGGGCGTGTAGCGAACTTCGGGGTCGCGCCCGCAGTTGCCGATGAGGATGACCTTGTTGACTGACGCCATGTGCATGCTCCAGGAAATGTTGGGGGACGGCTCCCCCGTGGCCGGCCGCCTGAAAAAAGGCGGCTACTTGGGTTAACCTGGATTATGCCGGGCCGCCCCGGTCGGCGGCCGGCGCGAACCCCGGGATTTCGCCAGGGTTCGCGCCGCTGCCGCGGTTCAAGGTTCGCCGTCCCAGTAGTCCAGATCGGTATCCAGCCGGTTCATCCGGGCGAACCCGAAGTCGTTGCCGGCCACGCGCGCGTTTGTGAGCACCTTGTTGGAATCGGGGTACTCCACCACCTCCGGGGTGTCCTTCGTCGAGATCGACAGGTACTTCAGCGGCGCGTCGGAGGTGTTGATCATCTGGTGCGGGTAGTCCGGCCCCGGCGGCACGAACACGATGTCGCCCGCCTTGACCGCCAGCATCTCGCCGGCCACGCGCATCGTGCCGTGGCCTTCCAGCACGATGAACATCTCCTCCTGCGCGTGATGCAGGTGATACGGACAGCCCCGCTTGCCGGGCTCCAGCACGTCGACGCTGGCGCCCATCTTGAGGGCGGCCGTGCCGCGCGCCAGGCGCGCGCCCATCCCGTCGTAGTGCGGCTCGCGCGTGTCGCGCGTGAGCGGCGCCTCGTTGAAGTTGCGGATGAGCTTGGCGCGGAGTTCTTCGGCTTTGGCGGACATGGCGCTCCTGTTGGAGGTTCGGCGGCGGGTTCAGGGTCGTGCAAGCCATTCTGCGACACACAGCTTTACCCTGCCGCGGCGAAGATCCCTATCAACCGATGGCCCCCGCCGGCCGTTGATCTGCAAAGAGGTCCGATCCCAACCCAATGACCGCTCACCATCCCGCCCCGCGCACGCGAGCGCGCGTTCCCGCGTTCGTGTGCACGACCGCGTCAGTGCGCGCGACCGCGCTCGCGCTCGCGGCGGCCGCGCTGGCGGGCTGCGGCACGCCACCCGCCGCGTCGCCGCCCCCGCTCGGACCGGCGCCGGTGATCGCTAGTCCGGACACGCATCAAGAGGCCGACGCCATGCGCGTGAGCACGCTCGATGCCCGCCGCGTCGACCGCGCCGGTTTCGGCGTCGACGCGCTCTCGCTGCAACAGGTCGGCCGCCTGGGCTATGCGCGCTGGGTCGACGAGCAGTTGCATCCCGCTCCGTTCGCGCCGCCGGCGCCGGTGGCCGAGCGCATCGCACGGATGAAGATCGTGCGCGAGCCGCTGCTGGTTCGATTGCGCGACGAGGCGGCGGTGAAGAAGGCCGCCGATGGCGTGGCCGACGACGAGCAGAAGAAGACGGCGCAGCAGGCCTACCAGAAGGACCTGTACGTGCAGGCCGACGAGGCCACGCAACGCTGGCTGCTGACCGCGGTGAACTCGCCCAACCAGGTGCAGGAGCGCCTCGTGTGGTTCTGGGTGAACCACTTCTCCATCGCGCAGGGCAAGGCCAACCTGCGGGTGCTGGTGGGCGACTACGAGGCCACGCTGCGGGCGCATGCGCTGGGCAAGTTCCGCGACCTGCTCGAGGCCTCGGCCATGCATCCGGCCATGCTGCGCTACCTGGACAACGAGCGCAACGCCGCCGGCCAGCTCAACGAGAACTACGCCCGCGAGCTGATGGAGCTGCACACCCTGGGCGTTGACGGCGGCTACTCGCAGGCCGACGTGCAGGAGATGGCGCGCGTGCTCACCGGGCTGGGCATCCGCATCGACGCCACCGATTCGAAGGTGAAGCCGCAGCTGCAGGCGCAATACCTGCACGCCGGCGCGCTGGAGTTCAACCCGAACCGCCACGACCAGGGCACCAAGGGGGTGCTGGGCCTGCAGGTGCCGCCGGCGGGCATCGCCGAGGTGCACCTGATCCTCGATCGGCTGTCGCGCAACCCGGCCACCGCGCGCCACGTGAGCGCGCAACTGGCGCAGTACTTCGTGGCCGACGTGCCGCCGCCGGCGCTCGTCGACCGGATGGCGCGCCGCTGGCTGGCCACCGACGGCGACATCGCCGAGGTGATGAAGCTGCTGCTCACCTCGCCCGAATACGACGCGTCGCTGGGCACCCGCTTCAAGGATCCGTGGGCCTACGTGGTGTCGGCCGCGCGCCTGGCCTACGACGGCGACGTGGTGGTCAACCCGGCGCCGCTGGTCAACGCACTGCGCCAGCTGGGCGAGATGCCGTTCGGGCGCGAGACGCCGGACGGCTGGTCCATGACCGAGGCCGCGTGGGCCAGCCCGGGCCAGATGACCGCGCGCTTCGACGTCGCGCGCAACCTCGTGGGCGGCAACGGCAATGGCAACGGCGGGCTGTTCCGCGTCGACGGACTGGCCGCGCCGGCGCCGCTGCCCAGGGCCCGGGTGGAGAGCGCGGCGTGGCTGCGCACGCAGGCGCCGAGAGAATCCGAGGCCACGCGGCAGGCGCTGCTGGAGACGCTGCAGTCGCACCCGGGCGAGTGGTCGTGGGTGGCCCTCGTGTCGCCCGAGTTCATGCGCAACTGAGGGCGCAACCGAGTGCACAACCGAGTGCTCAACTGATTGCTCACCCGAGTGCGCAACCGAATCGAGGACACCCCATGCAACGACGCCATTTCCTGCACGCCGGCGCGGCGGCCGCCCTGTCGCTCAATGCCACGCACACGTGGGCCACCCCTGCGGGATCGACGCTCGACACCCGCCTGCTGGTGGTGTTCCTGCGCGGCGCCTACGATGCCTGCAACGTGCTGGTGCCGCAGACCTCGTTCTACGCCGAGTCTCGCCCCAACATTGGCATTGCACGTCCCGGCGCAGGCAAGGACGCCGCGCTACCGCTCGATGCCGACTGGGCCCTGGCGCCCGCGTTGCAGTCCACGCTCTACCCGCGCATCCGCGCCGGCGAGGTGGCGTTCGTGCCGTTCGCCGGCATCGCCGACCTCACCCGCAGCCACTTCGAGACGCAGGATCGCGTCGAGCTGGGGCTGCCGCTGCCGGGCGAGCACGTCGAGCCCTCCGCGCCCCGCGCCGACACCACGCAGGGCTTCCTGAACCGGCTGGCGCAGGAGCTGGGCGCGCGGCTCGACTCCGACCAGCGCGTGATGGCGTTCACCGATCGCCTGCCCAGGGTGATGCAGGGCCGGCACATGGTGGTCAACACGAGCCTGGCACGCACGGGCAAGCCCGGCACCGACGCGCGCCAGGCCGCGCTGCTGCAGCGGATGTACGCCGGCACGCCGCTGGAGCGCGGCGTGGTGGAGGGCCTGGACACGCAGAAGCAGGTCGCCCTGGAGATGGCCGCCGAGATGCAGGAGGCCAGCCGCAACGCGATCTCGCCGAAGGGCTTCGACCTCGAGGCCACGCGTATCGCTCGCCTGATGCGCGACCAGGTGCGCGTGGGCTTCATCGACGTCGGCGGCTGGGATACCCACGTCGCCCAGGGCGGCGCCACCGGCGCGCTGGCCGGCCGCATCACCGACCTGAGCCGCGGGCTCGAGACGTTCGCGCGCGAGATGGGCCCGGCGTGGAAGGACACGGTGGTGGTGGTGATCAGCGAGTTCGGCCGCACGTTCAAGGAGAACGGCAACCGCGGCACCGACCACGGACACGCCACCGCGTACTGGGTGTTGGGCGGTGGCGTGCGCGGCGGCGTGAAGGGCGAACAGGTGGCGCTCACCGGTCCCGGTGCGCTCAACGAGGGACGCGACTGGCCCGTGCTCAACGAGTACCGCGGCATGTTCGGCGGGCTGTTCCAGCGGATGTACGGGCTGGATGCGGCGGCGCTGCAGCGGGTGTTTCCGGGCGGGCAGCCGAAGGATCTCGGGCTGGTCTGATGGCGCATCGGCACGCGTGGATTTCGCGACCTCGCGCAGGGTGACGCTGCGCTTGGCGTTCGTTCAGGAATAAATCTTGCCGTGAGGGTGACCAATTCGTGGGCAGGCGCCCACGGTCGAGCCCATCGGAGACTCCCTCAACGAACGACAACACCCTGGCCAGCGACCTGCGCGCGGGAATGCCTGCACGCACGCGGCCCCTCGCATCGGAGCCGCCTGCCCATGACCGTCCCGCATCGGCCGTCTCGTGGGCCGCGATCATCGCAGGCGCGGCCGGCGCCGCGGCGCTGTCGCTGATCCTGCTGATCCTGGGCGTGGGCCTGGGGCTGTCGTCGGTCTCGCCGTTCGCCAACTCGGGCGCGAGCGCCACCACGTTCGGGGTCACCACGATCGTCTGGATCACGTTCACGCAACTGGCCGCGGCGGGCATCGGCGGCTACCTGGCCGGGCGCCTGCGCACGCGCTGGGCCGCGACCCACGTCGACGAGGTGTACTTCCGTGACACGGCGCACGGCTTTCTCGCCTGGTCCGTCGCCACGCTGGCGACGGCGGCGATGCTGACGTCGGCGGGCGGCTCCATCGTCGGCACCGGCGCCAGCGCGGGAGGGTCGGTGGGCGGGGGCGCCGCCCCGGCCGCCGCGGCCTCGGCACCCGCGACCGACGCCGCCCCGATGGGTGCCGAAGCCGGCCGCATCTTCGCGAGCGGCCTCGAGTCGGGCGCCCTGCCCGCCGACGACGTGAAGTACCTCGGCCAGCAGGTGTCGCAACGCACCGGCCTGTCGCAGGCCGACGCCGAGAAGCGCGTGAACGACGCCTTCGCCCCCATGAAGGCCAAGGCAGACCAGGCCAAGGCGGAGGCCAAGGAGGCGGCCGACAAGGCACGCAAGGCCTCGGCCTACGCGGCGCTGTGGCTGTTCGTCTCGCTGCTGGTCGGCGCGTCCGTGGCCAGCCTGTCGGCCACCTTCGGCGGCCGCCAGCGCGACCTCGTCTAAGCAAACTCACCCTTTCCGGAGACTCACATGCGTTCACTGATTCTTCTGTTCCTTGGCGTACCCATCCCCATCATCATCCTCATTGCGCTGTTCTCGCACTGATCCCAGGAGGCAAATCATCATGGCAACTGCAACCCGCAAGACCGCCGCGGCCCCCGCCAAGCGCGCGCCCGCTACCCCTCGCCCGCCCGCCGTCCAGGAGGCCACGGCGCTGTTGAAGGCCGATCACAAGCGCGTCAGCGACCTGTTCGACCAGTACGAGCACACGCGCTCCACGGCGAAGAAGAAGGCCCTGGTGGCCTCCATCTGCATGGAGCTGGGCATCCACGCCAAGGCCGAGGAAGAGATCTTCTATCCTGCCGTGAAGGCGGCGTTGAAGGACAAGGAAATGGTCCCCGAAGCGACCGTCGAGCACGCCACGCTGAAGGAGCTGATGGCCCAGGTGGAGGGCAAGGAGCCCGACGGCGAGATGTTCGACGCGAAGATCAAGGTCATGTCCGAATACGTGAAGCATCACGTGAAGGAAGAGGAGACCGAGATGTTCCCGAAGGCGCGCAAGACCAAGCTCGACATGAAGGCTCTGGGCGCGCAGATCGCCGCGCGCAAGGAAGAACTGAAGGCGTCTTGGCCGCTGTCGGAAGACAAGCCCGGCCTGCCGGGCCGCGTCGTGGAAGCGGTGTCCTGAGCGAACGCGACGGCAGGCGCCCCGGCTCAGCGGGGCGCCTGGCCGTCGTTTCCGATGGCGCGCTCGACGGCCTCGCGTGCAATGCGCGTGGCCGTCGCGTCATGATCGCCGGCCGGCGCCGCGCCCGCGGCGATGCCGGATTCCCTCATCAGTTCGCCCGCGGCTTGGGCCACCTGCGCAAGCAACGTCGCGTCGCGCGCGATGGCCTCGTCCGCGCCGTCGCCCCGAGCGTCGATCAGCGAGCAGAGCAGGCACAGCGGCGCGCCATCGGCGCCCCGCACTGCCGCGATCGACAACGCGGCGGGAAACACGCGGCCATCGGCCGTTTCGACGTCCATTCGCAGCGTGCCGCCCGGCGTCAGGTCGGCATGCGGCGTCGTCGACAGCGTGCTCAACGGCCGCCCCGCCAACGCCGCGGGATCCCGGCCCAGCAGGGCGCCGAACGCGTCGTTCGCGAACAGGATGGGAGCGCCCGGCGCCGCGGCGTCGGCGAGGGCGAGCGGCGTCTTCGCCAGGCGCGTCGCGACGATCACGGGCGCGGCCGGGCAACCCGGCGTCGACGAAAGGTGGGGGAGGGAGTTCATGGCGGCAGGAGTCTCGCGCCGGATCGGCGTCATCGATGTCGGCACGCCGCGATCCCGCGGCAGGCTCGACATTCGATTCGGCCCGGCGGCTTCCCGATTGCCTGAAGCAGTCCATGAACAAGCTCCAGACATCGACACGCGCATTGGGCGCGCTCAAGGACGGATTCGTCGCCCGCTTCAAGGCCTTCGTCGCCAACCCGAAATTCCCCTGCGTGGGGGCCAAGTCGGCCATGAACCGCGACCGCATGCGCTTCGGGCTCTATGACACGCTCAGCGGCGAAGAGGCCGCCCGCACCCTGTGCGAGCAGTTGGCCGACTTCTCGGGACAGTATCCGAAGCCCGGCACCGACCCGGTGTCGTACGTGGCGATGTTCCGCGACCCGGTGGCCAACGAGGACGAGTTCCATCGCCGGCTGTGGACGCACCTCCAGGCGATGCACGACATCGACTCCGCATCCCATCCGTGGGACGACGCCGTCAGCGCCGACGCGGACGACGCGCAGTTCTCGTTCAGCATCGCGTCGCGCGCCTTCTTCGTGGTGGGCCTGCATCCGCATGCGTCGAGGCTGGCCCGGCGGGCGCCGTTCCCGTGCCTGGTGTTCAACTTCCACGACCAGTTCGAGGCGATGCGCCAGGATGGTCGCTACGCCAAGCTGCAGGACGCGATCCGCGCGCGCGACGTCGCGCTGCAAGGCAACATCAATCCGGTGCTGGCGCGGTTCGGCGAGGCGTCGGAGGCGCACCAGTATTCGGGCCGCGCGGCGTGCGATGCCGACCCGGTCGCCTTCCTCGCGAGGCAAGCCGCGTGATGGCGCAGTCGATGACCTGCGGCTGCACGCGGATCGCGCCGCAGTCGGGCGCGGGCTTCCGGCTGAGCAAGGGCGACGTCCTGCGCGTGATCGATCCCGAGGGCGAGCAGGTGTCCGACCTGTTCGCGTTTTGCGATGGCGAGCCGGCGTGCAGCCTGTCGTCGGGCCGCACCATCGACTATGCCGGCAAGATCTACCTGTCCAAGGGCGACGTGCTGTGGTCCAACGACAGCCGGCCGATGTTCACGATCCTGGAGGACGACGTAGGGCGGCACGACTTCCTGCTCACCCCGTGCAGCCAGGAGATGTTCGAGATCCTCTACAGGCACCGCGGCCACCACCCGAGCTGCTTCGAGAACCTGTGCCGCGCGTTCGAGCCGTTCGGCATCGAGCCGGCGCGCATCTCGACCACGTTCAACATCTTCATGCGCGTGGACGTGGCGCCCGACGGCGCCGTCGCGGTGAAGCCGCCGCTGTCCAAGGCGGGGGACCGGATCGAGCTGCGTGCCGAGATGGACATGGTGTGCGCGCTCACGGCCTGCTCGGCAGAGGGCTCGAACAACGGCACGTTCAAACCCATCGATTTCGAGATCATTCCCGCGGGCGCGGCGTGACGCGCGGGCGCACCCACACGCCCATCGTCGCCACGCTGCGGGGCCTGATCGCCGAACACGACTGGGCGCCGCGCTTCGATGCGGCCGTGCAGCAACTCGTGGCCCAGGCCATCCCGGCGCTCGCGGGCATCCGCACGCTCGACGACTATCTCGCGTTCATCGACGACATGGTCGCCTGGGCACCGCGCGAGCGCACCGACTCCCTGCTCGTGCACGACAAGCTGGTGACGTTCCACTTCCTGCTCGACCAGCCGGCGCTGCGGCCGCTGCAATCGCCGCGCGACGCGGCGGTGGCCGACCCGGCATTGACGCAGCTGACGGCGGGGAGCAGCGACTCCGCCGGCACCTGGGGGGCCCGGCTGGACACGACG
>JACMOG010000091.1 GCA_014378125.1 Vitreoscilla sp.
ATCGGCGGCGTGTTCCTGATCACGGGCATCGCCAACGCCGTGGTGGCCGGCTACATCTTCTGCCTCGTGCCGGAATACCTGCTGCGCTTCATCGCGTTCGTGCTCACCCGCACGGCGTACCGCTTCCGCATCCAGGGCGACGCCCACATCCCGGCCACCGGGCCGGCCATCGTGGTGTGCAACCACGTGAGCTTCGTCGACCCGGTGCTGTTGATGGCGGACAGCCCACGGCCCATCCGCTTCCTCATGGACGCGCGCATCTTCCGGACGCCGGGCCTGGGGCTGTTCTTCCGCCTGGCCAAGGCCATTCCCATCGCGTCGAAGAACGACGACCCGGTCGCCTACGAGGCCGCCTTCGCCGCCGCCGACCAGGTGCTGGCCGAAGGCGACCTGCTCGGCATCTTCCCGGAGGGCGGCATCACCAACGACGGCACGCTCAAGCCGTTCAAGGGCGGCGTCATGCGCATCCTCGAGACGCGTCCGGTGCCAGTCATCCCGTTGGCGCTGCAGAACCTGTGGGGCTCGTTCTTCTCGCGGGTGGAAGGCCCGGCCATGACCAAGCCGTTCCGCCGCGGCCTGTTCAGCAGGGTGGGCCTGAACGTGGGGCCCGGCATCGCGCCCGACGCGGTCACGCCCGAAGGCCTGCATCACGAAGTGGGGCAGTTGCTGGCCGCGAGAGTGGTGTGAAGAGGGCGGATCGGCGCCGGCCAGACGGGGATTTCACCGTGCGGCCAGGGGAATGGCAGCTTACCCGGGGTGGTATCGCGACGACGTCCGTGCATCCTTAACGTCACCTTGACAATATGTCGCCGACGCATCGCCTACCATCGCGCTTTCGTCTCTCTCATCCATCATGCCGCAACGTATTTCTGCCCTCGCGCCCGCCCGCACCTTCGGCGTCGCCGCCCTGACGGTCGCCTCGCTGGCCACCCTGTCCGCCTGCGGCGGCGGCGGTGGCAGCAGCGGCAACGCGGGTGGTACGCCGACCGCGACGGTCACGGCCATCGTGCCCAATGCCACCAAGTACGCATCCGCGGCCACCATCACGATCAACGGCACGGGCCTGGACAGCACGCTGGCGGTCACCTCGTCGGTCTGCACCGGCATGACGCTGCAAGCCGGCAGCACGGCGACCAGCGCGACATACCTCTGCACGGTCAGCGGCGGCCTCACCGGTTCCGTCATCGCCAAGTCCAACGGCACCCAGGTCGGCATGGCCACCCTGACGGTCCCGGCACCCATCGTGCGATTCGCGATCAACAACGGCCTCGGCGCGGTCGGCAACATCGACATCACGCTCGCGCCGGACAAGGCGCCGAAGACGGTCGACAACTTCCTGCACTACGTGAACACGGGTTGGTACGCCAACACGATCTTCCATCGCCTCGTTCCCAACTTCGTGGCCCAGGGCGGCGGCTACTCGGCACCGGTGACCAACCTGTCGACGGCCACGTTGAAGACCGGCCTGGCGACGCCGATCACCTACGAGAACAGCGGCCTGACCCACGTGTACGGCAGCATCGCGATGGCCGCCACCTCCACGGGCCAGGAGACGTCGCAGTACTTCTTCAACACCAATACCGCCAGCGGCGGCAACAGCGGCCTCAACGGCAAGTACACCGTGTTCGGCAGCATCTCCGCCGGCACGCCCGTGCTGACGTCGATCCTGGCGGCGCCCGCCGGCTGCACGACCACGGTCGACTCGGCCGGCAACCCCGAGACCGACTGCCTGCCGAACCCGAACGTGGTGGTCACCACCGCCACGCAGACGCAGTAAGCCGCGTCGACGGCACGCATGACGTTGGCGACCTTGCGCAAGGCAGTCTTCCTCGACCGCGACGGCGTGATCAACCTCGACCACGGCTACGTGTACCGATGGGAAGACTTCCAGTTCGTGCCGGGCGCCATCGACGCGATGCGCCGCCTGCGTGACGACGGCTACGTACTGGTCGTCGTCACCAACCAGGCGGGCGTCGCGCGCGGCTACTACACCGAGGACGATGTCCTGCGGCTCGGCGAGCGCATCCGGACGCACCTTGCGGAGGAGGGCATCGAGCTCGCGGCGATCGAATATTGCCCGCACCTGCCCGAAGGCCCTGTCGCGGCTTACGCGTGCGTCTGCGACTGTCGCAAGCCCGCCCCGGGGATGATCCTGCGCGCCGCCGCGCGGCTGGGGCTGGATCTTCCGGCCTCGCTGATGTTCGGCGACAAGCCGTCCGACCTGCAGGCCGCACGCGCGGCCGGGGTCGGCCGCTACGCCTTGCTGGCCACCGACGGCGTCGGCGAGCCAGACGCGCTGGACGGTGAACTGGCCGGGGCACCGCGCTTCCGCGACCTCGCCCAGGCGATCGCCGCCTGGTTGCCGGCCGCAACTGGAACCGCCGGCTAGGCGCCTGCGCGGCGCAAGGCACCGTCGCGAGGTCTCTATACCCCTCGCCCGCGATCGCGCGCGAAGCTCACCCGGAACTCGGCGAAGCGCCCTTCGTCGAGCGACGCGCGCACCTCGCGCATCAGGTTCACGTAGTAGTGCAAGTTATGGATGGTGTTGAGCATCGGGCCCAGCATCTCGCCGCACCGATCGAGGTGGTGCAGGTACGCGCGGCTGAAGTTGCGGCAGGTGTAGCAGGCGCAGCTCGCGTCCGCCGGCGACTCATCGCTCTTGTGGCGCGCGTTGCGCACCTTCAGGTCGCCGAAGCGCGTGAACAGGTGGCCGTTGCGCGCGTTGCGGGTGGGCATCACGCAGTCGAACATGTCCACGCCGTGGGTGACGCCGTGCACGAGGTCCTCGGGCGTGCCCACGCCCATCAGGTAGCGCGGCTTGTGGGCGGGCAGCCGGTGCGGCGTGTGGGCCACCAGCCGCTGCATGTCCTCCTTGGGCTCGCCCACCGAGACGCCGCCGATGGCGTAGCCGGGGAAGTCCATCGCCACCAGGGCCTCCAGCGACCCCTCGCGCAGCGACTCGAACATGCCGCCCTGCACGATGCCGAACAGCGCGTTGGCGTTCTCCAGCCGCGCGAACTCGTCGCGGCAGCGTGCGGCCCAGCGCAGCGACAGCTCCATCGACAGCCGCGCCTCGCGCTCGGTGGTGAGCACGCCCTTGGTCTCGTAGGGTGTGCATTCGTCGAACTGCATGACGATGTCGGAGTTGAGCACCGTCTGGATCTGCATGCTGATCTCGGGCGTCAGGAACAGCTTGTCGCCGTTGACGGGGGAGGCGAAGCGCACGCCTTCCTCAGAGATCTTGCGCATCTCGCCCAGCGACCACACCTGGAAGCCGCCCGAGTCGGTGAGGATGGGCGCCTTCCAGGCCTCGAACCTGTGCAGGCCGCCGAACTGCGCCATCACGTCCAGGCCAGGACGCATCCACAGGTGGAAGGTATTGCCCAGGATGATCTCGGCGCCCATCTCCTCGAGCGAGCGCGGCAGCACGCCCTTGACGGTGCCGTAGGTGCCCACCGGCATGAAGACGGGGGTCTGCACCACGCCGTGGTTCAGCGTGAGCTGGCCGCGGCGGGCATGGGCATCGGTGCCCAGGATCTCGAATTTCAACATCCGCGCATTGTCGCCGCGCCAATGGAAACGGGCGACGCGAGGGTCTCGCGTCGCCCGTCGGGCAGTGCCTGGAAGCGGAGGAGGGAGGGGCTCCGCGCCGGGATCAGCCGCGTTCGCCGACCATCAGCTTGTGGGTCTGGCGCCATTGCGCCAGCTCGGCCTTCACGTCGGCGCGGGTGCGGCCGGCGTACTGGGTCTGCGGCACCACGGCGACGGCCGGGGCGTTGGCGAGCTCGCCGACCGCGTTCAGCTGGCCTTCGGCCTTCAGGTTGCGCGTCTCGGCGACGACGGATTCACGGGTGCGTTCCTGCGTCTGGGCGGCCTGCGCGGCGAGGCTCTTGCCTTGCAGCGTCTCCGCGCGGTCGATTTCCTGAGCCATGGCGCCCACGGCGGTGGCGGCGAGCAGGGCGGCGGCGATGACTTGGCGAACTTGCATGATGAACTTCTTTCTTCAACAGTTTGAGGATGTCCGGGAGCGTGCCTTCTGGGCTTCCGGCCGGGCCTCGGTGACGCGTTGTGTGTGTCTGCGCTTCATCGATGTCTTCACTGTATTCCCGCCTTCTATGTGGATAAAGGAGCAGCCGTAGAATTGTTTATTGACGTTTCAGAAAGAATCAGATGGACCAGCTGCGCGCCATGCGGGTGTTTTCCCGAGTCATCGACGCCGGTGGCTTCGCCAAGGCCGCCGTCGCGATGGACATCGCGCCGGCAGTGGCCACCCGCCTCGTCGCCGAGCTCGAGGAACACCTGGGCGCTCGCCTGATCAACCGCACCACGCGTCGCCTGGCGCTCACCGACGTCGGCGAGGACTACCTCGAACGCGTGCGCAACATCCTCAGCGAGGTGGACGACGCCGAGGCCGTGGCCGGCATCGCCACCGCGGAGGCGCGTGGCCGGCTCAGCGTGCTGGTGCCGCCGGGCTTCGCGGTGCACCAGCTCGCCAAGCACCTGCCGCGCTTCCGGGCGCTGCACCCCAAGGTATCGCTGGAGCTGACGGTAAGCGCCTCGGTGGAGACGCCCGACGAGAACCACGACGTCACGATCATCGTGCAGCGCGCCCGTCCCATCGAGGGCGCGTTCATTGCGCGGCGCGTCGCCACCTCGGAGGTCATTCTGTGCGCGACGCCGGAATACCTCGACAAGCAGGGCCGACCGCAACACCCCTCAGACCTGGTGCAACACGACACGCTGATGCCCAACCCGCCCAGCGAACACCGGGAACTGACCTTCAAGCCGGCGTGGGGAGACGGCCCGCCGCAGGTGGTCGACATGAAGAAGGTGCCCTCGCTCATGACGACTCACATCGACACGCTGTACGCCGCCGCGCTGGCCGGCCTGGGCATCATCGGGTTGCCATCGTTCGTCGCCGAGGACGCGTTGATGGAGCAGGCGCTCGAGCGCGTGCTGCCGCACTGGCACATGCAGACGGTGACGCTGTTCGCCGCGATGCCCACGCGCAAGCACGTGCCGATGCGCACCCGCGCGTTCGTGGACTTCCTGCTCGCCACGTTCGGCGGAAGCGACCGCGACCCGTGGCTGGCCGCGGCAGGCTGCGAGAGCTGCTGAGGCCTTACGGCTCGACGCGGTCCAGCAGCATGGCATCGCCGTAGCTGAAGAATCGGTAGCGTTGCGCGATGGCGTGCGCGTACAGCGCGCGGATGCGCTCCATGCCCGAGAACGCGCTCACCAGCATCATCAACGTGCTCTTGGGCAGGTGGAAGTTGGTCACCAGCCGGTCGACCACCTGGAAGCGGTAGCCGGGCGTGATGAAGATGCGGGTCTCGCCGGCGCCGGCCTGCAGCGAGCCCGGCGAACCGGCCTGGCGCGCGGCCTGGGCGGCCGACTCGAGCGCCCGGACGGTGGTGGTGCCGATGGCCACCACGCGGCCGCCGGCGGCGCGGGTGCGCCGCACGGCGTCCACGGTAGCCTGCGGCACGTCGAACCACTCGGTGTGCATCTTGTGCTCGCCCAGGTCGTCGCTGCGCACCGGCTGGAACGTGCCCGCGCCCACGTGCAACGTGACGCGGTCGGTGTGCACGCCCCGCGCGGCGATGTCGGCCAGCAGCGCGTCGTCGAAGTGCAGCGCGGCGGTGGGCGCGGCCACGGCGCCGGGACGGTCGGCGAACACCGTCTGGTAGCGGCGGACGTCGTCGGCCTCGTCGGCGTGCGTGATGTACGGCGGCAGCGGCACGTGGCCGTGCTGCTCCAGCAGCGCGAAGACGTCGCCCGGAAAGCGCAGGTGGAACATCGCGTCCTCGGGACCGCAGCGACCCAGCACCTGCACCTCGAACGCGGTGCCGGCGGCGACGTCGCCGAAGGGGAGCGTGGTGCCGGGCTTGGGCGACTTGCTGGCGCGGATGTGGGCCCAGGCCTCGCCGGGGGGCAGCACCCGCTCGACCATCACCTCGACGCCGCCGCCGGTGGGCTTGGGGGCGTACAGCCGGGCCTTGGTCACGCGGGTGTCG
>JACMOG010000954.1 GCA_014378125.1 Vitreoscilla sp.
GAGGGGCAGGTGCAGGCCGCCCAGCGGCGGCCGGTGGCGGGCGATGGTCCCCGGCGGGGCGGGGATGGCGGACGGCCAGATGCCGTGCTTGCTGTGCTCGCCGCCGGTGTTGGTCTTGCGGCTGTGGCCGTGGCCGAAGCCGGGGTTGATGCGCAGCCACACGCGGTGGCCGTGGGCGTGGTCGCCCAGGTGGCGGCCCAGCTGGTCGAGCACGTCCACCGAGCCGGCGTTCACGGGGATGCCGTGCTCGGCCACCAGCGCCAGCGTGGCGGCGTCGATCTCGCCGGCGGTGAACACGATGCCGCTGTGTTCGTCGCGGGCGGGGTAGCCGGCGTGCAGCGCGCGCTGGACCACGCCGGCCGACACCGCGTCCACCTGCACGCCGAGGCCGCGCAGCAGGCGCAGCACGTGGGTGTTGGAGCAGGCCTTCTGCGCAAAGCGCACGGTGTCGAACAGGCGCAGGCGTTCCACCCGGTCGCGGATGGTGTCGGCGTCGTACACCCACAGCGGCGTGGCGTGGGCCGCGGCCAGCGATTGCAGGCGGTCGGCGGTGAACAGGGCGGGGGCGGGGTGCTGGAGCGTCGTCATGGACGGCATGATGACGCGGCAGTCCATATCAGTCCAATGCTTTGGTGTATGCCGAGCTTTCACATTTGATATGGTCGGCCCATGTCCCAGCTCACCCACCGCCACGTCGAGGTGTTCCGCGCGGTAATGACCGCCGGCAGCGTCACCGGCGCCGCCGAGGCGCTGTCCACCTCGCAGCCCACCGTCAGCCGCGAGCTGTCGCGCATGGAGTCGCTGCTCCGGCTGGCGCTGTTCGAGCGCGTGCGCGGCCGGCTGCAGCCCACCGCGCAGGCCTACGCGCTGTTCGAGGAGGTGCAGCGCTCGTACGCCGGGCTCGAGCGAGTGGCCGACACCGCGCTGCGCCTGCGCCAGTTCGCCGAGGGCCAGCTGTCGCTCGCCTGCCTGCCCGCGTTCTCGCACGCGCTGTTGCCCGGCGCCTGCGCCCGCTTCATGGCGGCGCATCCGGGCGTCAGCGTGTCGGTGGATCCCGTCGAGTCGCCGCTGCTGGAGGAGCGCCTGGCCGCGCAGGCCCACGACCTGGGCGTGACCGAGCACGACGGCGCGCTGGCCGGCGCCCACGCGCGCTTGCTGCTGGAGCTCGACGAGGTGGCCGTGCTGCCGGCGGGGCATCCGCTGCTGGCCCGCCCGCGCCTGGCCCCGGCCGACTTCGCGGGCCAGGCCTTCGTGAGCTTCCACCCGCGCGACCGCTATCGCCAGGGGGTTGACAAGGTGTTCGCCGACGCGGGCGTCGATCGCCAGCTGGCGGTGGAGACCGACAGCGCGGTGGCCGTCTGCGCGATGGTGCAGCACGGCCTCGGGCTGGCCATCGTCAACCCGCTGACGGCGCTGGCGCTGGCGGGCGCCGGCGCGGGCATCGTCGCGCGACGGCTCACGTTCTCGATCCCGTTCCGCGTGTTCGCGGTGCGCCCGGCGCATCGGCCCGGCAATCCGCTGGTGGCGCGCTTCGAGGCGGCGCTGGAGGCCGAGTGCGTGGCCTTGCGCGGCGCGGTGGCGCGCGCGTGGGGACGCAAGGGGAAGGCGCGCTGATTTCGCGCGCGGCGAAGCGGTGGTTGGCCAGCCGAGAACCCGCGCCGAGGCGAGGGCCGCCACGAGGGCCTAGAGTGCTTGGATCCGACCCTGCTGAAAGGCCCGCCCATGACCGCCAAGCTCGACACCGCACAGTTGCCGGGGCTGTTGTCCCAGCTCCCGGCCTGGTCGCTGGATCCGGCGGCCGCCGCCATCTCGCGCCACCTGGAGTTCGCCGACTTCAACGAGGCCTTCGCGTTCATGACGCGGGTGGCGCTGGAGGCCGCCAGGCGCGACCATCATCCCGACTGGTCGAACCAGTACAACGTGGTGGACGTGACGCTCACGTCGCACGATGCCGGCGGTTTGACGATGCGCGACATCGAACTGGCTCGCTTCGTGGAGCGCGCGGCGGCGGGCACCAGCGCCGGCGCGTGAGGCGCGCTCAGTCGCGCTGCCGCATCATGCACCCGCGCGGAGACGCGCTCAGTCGCGCTGCCGCATGATGCACCCGCGCGGAGACGCGCTCAGTCGCGCTGCCGCGACGTGCCCGTGATGACGTCGACCATGCTCACCTCGGGCGCGCCTCCCAGCAGCGTCTGGCCCACCAGGCCCAGCTCGCGCGGGATCTGGCCGGTGAGGTGCGAGAAGCGGTTGCCGGTGTCGGCGAACGCGGCGAAGGTGCCGAAGCTGCCGTCGCCATACTGGTTGGCGAACCAGGCGAGCGTGCCGGCCTCCTTCTCCACCATCGGCTCGCAGTCGCGCAGCATCTTGACGACGTCGGCCTCCTTGCCGGCCTTGGCCTTGAAGCGCAGCACCAGGCCCTTGGTGACGCCCTCCAGCACCTTGGGCATCTTGCTGGCCAGCACCTCGATCCGGGTGGTGACCGGCGCGGACGTCATCAGGCGATGCTCGGCGGCGAAGAAGTTGGCCGCGGCGGTGCCCGCGAGGTGCGCCTCGCGGCCGGCCTCATCGTCGAAATACGACACGACGCCGAACTCGCCGCGCATGTAGCGCAGGCCGAACCACGCCTGCGTGGTCTTCTCCCACGAGACCTCCGTGGCGAGATCCTCGAGGAAGGTATCCATCGTGTCTTCGTCGGTCTGCGATTCGAAGCGGAACAACAGGGCTTTGGTGGTCATCGGTATCCTTTCATGCCTGGTGTCTATCCTACCGTCGTTCAGCCCACCCGCAGCGCGTGGATGCCGAGGATCCCGATGATGCCGATGGCGATCAGGTAGAAGGCGATGATGTAGTTCAGCAACTTGGGCATCACGAGGATGAGGATGCCGGCGAGCAGCGAGATGAGGGGCGTCAGCCCGAGATGGATGTTCACGAGGGTCCTTGGTCTTCGGCGCGGCCTTCGCGGCGGCGCGCTTCGTCAGGTCGGCATGGTAGCCCGCTCCACCAGCTCGGCGATGGGCGCGGGCTCGTGCAGCAGGTAGCCCTGGGCGAAGTCGACGTCCATCTCGTGCAGGCGTGCGAGCACCGCCGGCTTGTCGACGAACTCGGCCACGGTGGTCAGTCCCATCACCTTGGCCACGTCGGCGAAGCAGCGCACGGCCACCTCGTCCAGCGGGTCGTCCACCAGGTCGCGCACGAACTGGCCGTCGATCTTGAGCGTGTCCACGCGCAGCGTCTTCAGGTAGCCGAACGACGCCGCGCCGGCGCCGAAATCATCGAGCGCCACCTTGACGCCGAAGGCGCGCACCTGGTCGATGAACACCGCGGCGTCGGCGATGTTGGTGACCGCCGCCGTCTCGGTGATCTCCAGGCACAGCGCGCCGCACAGCGCCGGCCCGGCCTTGGCGAGCACGTCGAGGGCCCAGCGGTGGAAGCTGCGGTCGCCCACCGACTGGCCCGACAGGTTGACGCTCAGCAGGGCGATGCGCTCGGGCTCGCGCAGCGCGGCCATCCAGTCGACGACCTTGCGCAGCACCCAGCGGTCGATGCGCGAGGCCAGGTGGAAGCGCTCGGCCGCCGGCAGGAACGCACCGGGCGCCACCAGCGGGCCGCCGTCCTGGCCCATGCGCAGCAGCACCTCGGCGTACACGCCGCCCGGTGCGTCGGGGCGATGCTTCAGCGGCGTCAGGCGCTGCGCGTAGAGCACGAAGCCGTCGTCGTCGATCGCGCTCTCGATGCGCGTCACCCACTGCGTCTCGAACTGGCGCTCGCGCATGGCCAGGTCGGTGTCGAACCACGTGTGCACGCGGTTGCGGCCGGCCTCCTTGGCGGCGTAGCAGGCGGTGTCGGCCGCCTGCTGGAGCGCGGCGGCGGTCTGCCAGCGGCGATCCAGCGGCACCAGGCCGATGCTCATGCCGATGCGAAAGCGCCGGTCCTCGTGCACGAAGCGGAAGTCGTCCATGCGGTCGCACAGCTTCTGCGCCACGCGCTGGGCCTGGTCGGCGGCGCAGCGCTCCATCAGGATGGCGAACTCGTCGCCGCCCAGGCGCTCCACCGTGGCGCGGGTGCGCACGCTGTCCACCAGCATGCGGGCCATCTGCTGCAGCAGCTGGCCGCCCACGGCGTGTCCGCAGGCGTCGTTGACCAGCTTGAACTGGTCGAGGTCGATGTAGAGCAGGGCGTGCCCCCCGCCGTCCTGCGCCGCCTGCAGCAGCCGGCCCAGGCGGGCCTCGAACTCGGTGCGGTTGACCAGGCCGGTGAGCACGTCGTGCGTGGCGCGCCAGCGCATCTCGCCGCTGAGGCGGCGCTGCTCGCTGACGTCGTGGAACACCAGCACCGTGCCCAGTACCGTGCCGTCCTCCCGGCGGATGGGCGCGATCGACTCCTGGATGCCGAACTCCTCGCCGTTGCGCGACAGCAGCAGCGTGCTGTTGGTGCCCGCCACGCGCTTGCCCTGCTCCAGGCAGGCCGTCACGGGGTCGGGCGAGGGCTCGCGGGTGCGTTCGTCGACGACGTGGAACACCTGCGTCAGCGCGCGCCCGATGGCCTCCAGCGAGGTCCAGCCGGTGAGCCGCTCGGCCACCGGATTGAGCCAGGTGATCTGGCCCTGGCCGCTGGTGGTGATGACGGCATCGCCGATGGATTCGAGCGTGACGCTCAGCAGCGAGCGATCCTCGGCCAGCCGGGTGGCGAGCTCGCGCAGCTCGGTGATGTCCCAGTTCGCGCCGATCAGGCGGGTGGGCCGGCCGTCGGCGTCGCGCATCGCGCGCGCGGTGCCGCGCAGGTGGCGGATGCGGCCGTCGTCCAGCACGATGCGGTAGTCGCGATCGAGCAGGCGCTCGCCTTCGGTGGCCTGGCGAATGGCTTCTTCGAGGCCGGCCAAGTCGTCGGGATGCACGCGCTGGTCCCACACCAGCACCGGCGCCGCGCGGCCGCCGCTGGCGTCGCCGAACAGCTGGTACATGCGCGCGTCCCAGATCAGCTCGCCGGTCTCGATGTTGAGCTCCCAGATCCCGATGCCGCCGCTCTCGGTGGCCAGCGCCACGCGGTCGTTCACTTCCTTCATGGCGAGACGTTGCGCGATCCTGTCGCTGATGTCCTGGAACGCGCCCACCAGGCGGATGGGCACGCCGTTGGCGAACTCGGCCGAGCCCACGGCACGCACCCACAGGTGCCGGCCGTCGGCACTGATGAACGGCATCTCCATGTCCCAAGGCGTGCCGTCGCCCATCGCGCGGTTGACGGCCGCCTCGATCGTCGGCCGGACGTCGGGAGGATAGAAGCCCAGCGAGGCGTCGAGATCGGGGTCGTAGTCGGCGTCCACGCCATGGATGCGCCGCGTCTCCTGCGACCACACCACCTTGCCGGTGACGAGATCGACCTCCCAGCCGCCGATGCCGGCCAGGCGGCCGGTACGATCCAGGAACAGCTCGCTCTTGCGCAACGCCTCTTCCTGCAGCCTGCGCTCGGTGATGTCGAACGTGACCGAGAGGTAGCCGATGATGCGGCCCTCGGCGTCGACGTCGGGGATGATGCTCTGCTGCACCCAATCCTGGCGGCCGTTGATGCGCGCGGGGACCTCGAAGCAGCGCAGTTCGCCGCGCAGCGCGGCCTGCACGTGCGGGCCGATGTGCGCCCACTCCTCTTCGCCCCGGAACGCGCGGTGGGACATGCCCACCAGCAGCGACGGGTCGATTCCGTAGAGGCGGCGCATCTGCTCGTTGGCGTAGGTGCACACCCCGTGCGTGTCCATGCGCACGATGGTAGCGGGCAGGTTGTCGGTGATCGTGCGCAGGCGCCGCCCGCTGTTGGCCAGCTCGAGCTCGGCCTTCTTGCGCGCCGTGATGTCGAGCGACATCACGTAGTAGCCGTCCACGCCGCCGGACTTGTCGAAGTCGGGGATGTAGCTGACCATGAAGGTGGAGTCGGCCTGCAGCGCCATGCCATGGCGCTCGAAGTGCATCTCGCGGCCGGCGAGCGCACCCTCGACGTACGCCGCCAGCTCGTCGCGCGTGCGCCGGCCCATCATCTCGGTCATGGTGCGCCCGATGAAGGCCTCGTACGGCACGCCGAACAGCGTGCTGAACGCCGCATTGGTGAAGCGGTAGGTCTCGGTCTTGTCCACGTAGCCGATGTAGGCCGGCATGTTGTCGGCGATGGCGCGCAGGCGGCGCTCGCCCAGCTCGAGTCGGCCGCGGCTCTCCATCAGCGCGGCGGTGACGGCCGCGCGCAGCTTCAACTCGCGCAGGATGAAGATGGCCGCCGCGGCCATCACGGCCACCAGCAGCATCAGCGCGACGCCGGCATAGGTCTCCGCGGCGTGGCGCGCGTTGCGCCCGATGACGATGCGCTCGTCGAAACGGCGGCCCTCGTTAGCCACCATCGCGTTGGCGAAGCCCTCGATGTCGCGCCGCATCTGCACGCCCTTGCCGTCCCGGAGCAGGGCAAGGGCCTGGTCGGGGTGCTCGGCCGTGAGGGCGACGGCATCGTCGGCCTGCACGGCGGCCACGCTGGCGCGGGTGCGGTCGGCCCAGCCGGCCGTCTCGTCGAGACGCACGGACTGCTCGTGGGTGGTCCACGCGACCCCGACCAGCGCAATGACCCCGATGGCGACAACGAGTGCAAACGCACGCCTGAGGCGCGCGGAACTTCGATTCATGGTCGCTGAAAGCCTGGTGATCCCCGAGCCGGTCTTCGCCGGACTGCGCACGATGCCACCCCTGGCACCCAGTCTACGGTGTCGCGCGCCTGACCTACACTGGGACAAATGCCCGTCTTCGAGATCAAGCCCGTCTTCATCGACGGCACCGACGCCGCCGCCGAGTGGGTCGACAACGAACACTCCGCGTGGAACGAGCCGCTGCTGCGCACCACGGCGCCCCTGGCCGAGCGCTGGGTGGTGCCCACGCTGGAGCTCTACCGTTCGGAGAAGAGCGCCACCGCGGTGCTGTTCCACCCGACCGCCCACGTGGTGTCGCAGGGGGTGCGCGACGAGCTGTCGCCGTTCGGCGAGCTGGAGTTCCTGCCGGTGCAGGTGACCGGCTACGGCCAGTTCTACGCCATGCACGTGCTCAACAGCTGCGAGCTGCCGCCGGGCAGCCACGCCGACACGGGCCCGGGCACCGACATCGCGCTGATCCGCGCGTTCCCGCGCGCGTTCGAGGCGCCCGCGCCGTTCTTCCGCATCCGCCATCCGGGCACGCTCACGGCCGGCGGCGTGGCGGTGTGCGTGCCCGACATCTACGCGAGCGAGGCCGCCGCCACCGCCGTCATGCGGGTGGCGGGCAAGTTCCTGCGGGCGGTGCGGGTTCCCACGGCCTGACTCGGCCGCAGCGCGTCAGGTGCGGTAGCTCGCGTCCATGCGGTCGAGCTTGCGCAGCAGCGCCGGCCACACGAACGCGCCGCCCTGGCTGGCGGTCTGCACGCGCATCGACTCGGCGACGCCGGACACGATCTCCGGGTGCACGTGCGTGAGCGGGCCGCCGGCCTGCGCCGCGAGCTGGATCTGGCACGTGGTCTCGAACATGTACATCGCCAGGAACGCATCGGCGATCGACTTGCCCACGGTCAGCAGCCCGTGGTTGCGCAGCATCAGGTAGTTGGCGTTCCCCAGGTCGGCCTGCAGGCGCGGCTTCTCGTCGTCGCGCAGTGCCACGCCCTCGTAGTCGTGGTAAGCCAGCGAGGCCAGCACGAAGGTGGACTGCTGCGAGATCGGCAGCACGCCCGCGGCCTGCGCGCTGACGGCCACGCCGGCGCGGGTGTGGGTGTGCAGCACGCAATGCGCGTCGTCGCGCGCCGCGTGGATGGAGGAATGGATGACGAAGCCGGCGCGGTTGACGGGGAAGGGCGAGTCGCCGCGCTTGTTGCCTTCCTGGTCGATGAGCACCAGCGACGACGCGGTGATCTCGTCGAACATCAGGCCGTACGGGTTGATCAGGAAGCTGTGGTCGTCGCCCGGTACGCGCGCGCTGATGTGCGTGAACACCAGGTCGCTCCAGCCGTAGGCGGCCACGAGGCGGTAGCAGGCGGCGAGGTCGCAGCGCAGCTGCCATTCCTCGGCGCTGACCTTGTCCTTCAGGGACGGGATGTGCATGACGGTCTCCTTGTTCAGCCGGGCCGCTGGTCGGTGGACGGCTTCTTCCAGAGGTTGATGCCCCCGTCGACCGCATGCTGGTCGATGGTCGCCAGTTCCTGCGGCGTGAAGTCGAGGCGGGCCATCGCGCCGGCCAGGTCGACGATCTGCTCGGGGCGGCTCGCGCCGATCAGCGCCGACGTGACGCGCGCATCGCGCAGCACCCAGGCCGTGGCCATCTGCGCCAGCGTCTGCCCGCGCGCCTTCGCGATCTCGTTGAGCGCGCCGACGTGCTTGAGGTTCGCGTCGCTCAGGTGCTCGGGCTTGAACGAGCCGCCGCCGGGCCGGTTAATGCGGGCGTCGGCGGGCACGCCGGCCAGGTACTTGTCGGTGAGCAACCCCTGCGCCAGCGCGCTGAACGCGATGCAGCCCGCGCCGGTGTCCTCCAGGGTGTCGAGCAGGTCTTCCTCGATCCAGCGATTGAGCAGGCTGTAGGACGGCTGGTGGATCAGCAGGGGAACCCCCAGCGACTTGAGGATGGCCGCGGCCTCGCGGGTCTTGCCGGCCGAGTAGCTGCTGATGCCCACGTACAGCGCCTTGCCCTGGCGCACCGCGGTGGCCAGCGCGCCCATCGTCTCTTCCAGCGGCGTGTCGGGGTCGAAACGGTGCGAGTAGAAGATGTCGACGTAGTCGATCCCCATGCGCCCGAGGCTCTGGTCGAGGCTGGCCAGCACGTACTTGCGGGAGCCGCCGCCCTGGCCGTAAGGGCCGGGCCACATGTCCCAGCCGGCCTTGCTGGAGATCAGCAGTTCGTCGCGATGGGAGCGGAAGTCGCGCCGAAGGTGCTCGCCGAAGTTGCTCTCGGCGCTGCCGTAGGGCGGGCCGTAGTTGTTGGCGAGGTCGAAGTGGGTGATGCCCAGGTCGAACGCCGTCCGCAGCATGCTGCGTTGCGTCTCCCTGGGCGTGGCGTCGCCGAAGTTGTGCCACAGGCCCAGCGAGATGGCCGGTAGTTTCAGTCCGCTGCGGCCGCAAGTGCGGTAAGGCATGCGGCCGTCATAGCGCTGGGGTTCGGCGGAGTAGGTCATCGCGGCTGGCTGAAGTGAAGTCAGCCGCGATTCTCGTGCAATGCGGGCCATGGCGGGCGCCGAAAATCGGGCACCCGCCATGCCGGGAAGGAGATCAGTCGTCGATGCGCGTGATCTTCGTTCCCTGCAGCGTGGCACCTGCCATCAGGCCGGCGTTGGTCATGATGAAGGCCGACGTGGGCGCCTGCGCGGCGTTCGCGTCGATCGCGCCGTTGGCGCCGGCGGTCAACACGGCCACCGAGGCGTCGGCGCCGCCCGACCAGCCCTTGCTGGCCATGAACTTCTGCAGCGAGTCGTCGGTCATGAACAGGATGACGATGGCACGCGATTGGGCGCCGATCTGCCAGCCGATGGAGCCGGTGGTGGTACGGTAGTAGCCCTCGACGCGGCCGTGCTCGCGCAGCTGGCCTTCGCCGTAGGCGCCGCCCACCACGAGGCCGGCGGAGATCACGCGCGGGAACACCAGGACGCCGCGCGCCTTGGCCACCAGCTCGCGGCTGCCGGGCGTGCTGGCGTAGAGACGGTCCAGCGTCTCGTGGTAGCTGGCGTCGACGGCGTGGCGCGATTCGGCCGTGCTGGGCGTGCCGTCTTCGGTGGGCTTGCTGACGCTGGCGGTGGTGGAGCAGCCGGCAAGAACGGCGGCGGCAACGAGGGCGGAAAGGGGGAGGAGGCGGGCGAACTTCATGAGCGTGTCCTTGTAGGGTGCGCGAGCGGTCGGCGACCGTCGCGTTGGAACCCCACCGGCAAACGCGGTGCCAGGGTCGCCTTGCCCGCCAGGAAACTCAGGCCGCAGGCGGTGGCGCGGGGGCCGGCGCGTCGGGCGCGGCCGCGGGCGCCGCCTTGCCGTCGGAAACCACCGAGGCCTCCACGCCCACCTGTTGCGCCGGCGCGCCCGCGGTCGCGTCCAGCGTCACCGGCTTGTGCCGCCCGGCGGGCCCCTGGGGCCCGCCGACCGGAGGCGCGCGCACCAGCCAGTCGATCATCCAGGCCACCGTCGCCTGGTCGCGCTCCAGGTAGTGCGTGTGCGCGCCCAGGCCCAGGCACACCTCCACCTCGCGCGCCCCGGCCAGGCGGGCCTCGACCGGCGGCGTGGGATTGAAGCCGGTGTAGACGTCGGCGCGTCCGAACGGATCGTGGCCCACGCCGCCGGCCGTCGGATGCCGGAGCACCGGCTCGTGCACGGCGTTGCTCCATAGCCAGCGGCCCACGTAGTCGCCGCTCCAGAAGGCCTCCATCCAGCGTTGCACGCCGGCGTCGGAGGCGCGGGGCCCGAACACGCCGCCGTCCTTCGCCAGCACCCACCCGTACAGGCCCGGGAAGCGCGCGCCATACAGCTGGCGCAA
>JACMOG010000955.1 GCA_014378125.1 Vitreoscilla sp.
ACCGCCACCGGCGCACCGGCATCTCCATCGTTACGGCGCTGCTGCCGCTGCGATGCTCCACTGTCCGATTGGCTTCGCCGGGGCTTTTTGCGCCACGCTACACGTGCCAGGTCGGGACCCCGGTAGCGCCGTGACCATAGCCCCTGACCTGGTCGCGCAGATCCTCCGTCTGTACACGGTCGAGAAGTGGCGGGTCGGAACGATCGCGCGGCAGTTGCGTGTCCACCGCGACGGCGCGTTCCGCGCGTGATCGGGGGCAACAGCGCGACTGTCCACCCGTCGCCACTTCGTCCGAGCCGCATGGATTCGTACCGACCGTTCATGCTGGAGACGCTGACCAGGTTCCCCACGCTCACGTCGTCGCGTCTGCTGCAGACGCTGATGGAGCGTGGTTACGTCGGTACCGCCTAGCAGTTGGGCCATCACGTCGCGAACATGCACCCACGCCCGGTGCCCGAGGCTTACCTGCGACTGCGCACCCTGCCAAGGGAGCAGGCGCAGGTCGACTGGGGGGACTTTGGCCACCAGCAGATCGTCCGCGCACGCCGCCCGTTGATGGCCTTCGTCATGGTGCCGAGCTACTCGCGCCGGATCTTCCTGCGCTTCTTCCTCGACGCCCACGGAGCGACGTTCATCCGCGGCTATGCCGAGGCCTCTGTCGAGGTCGACTATGGCAAGGACGAGATCACCGGCGTGTCCATGATCGATGGCAGCCATCCGAGAAGCTGCAGCCTCCGCTTCTGTGGTGTTCGCAAGCTATCGGTTAAAGAGGTCTGGAGCATCAAGCGATTTGGGCCGACCGACGGCGCCGCCAGAGATCGCGTCGCAGTCGACAAGCGCTGGTGGTAGGGCCGCATGGGCCAGCTGTCGGCCAAGAGCGGGCGTAGGCAAAGGGCGGCTTTCAGGTAGGCTGCATCTATACCGGTGGTAATTCTGCCAATCAGAAGCGGCGGTCCGCGCTGACCGTATGCTCATACCCTTCACACGGGCATGTGCGTCACGATGATTGATGCGGACTCATCCCACAAGAGGCTTGAGCGCGACACCCTTGTCATGCAGGCGCTGCCAGACCTTTTCCTTGTACGGAAAGATTGGCGAGCTGCGAGAGGGTGCGTCGTTAGCAAGCGACTTGCTCAGCGGCTGACGGGCGTCCCCATTCTCGTAGTCGAAGCGCGCACCGAGTTCCATCAGGCACCAGACCACGTCCCAATTCATTGCGAGCGCCGCCTTGGTGATAATCGGATCGTTGGTGCGATCGCGGATATCCAAGTTGGCGCCGTACGACTTCATCAATCGAAGGGCGTCGCAGTCGTGCGCTCGAACGAACTTCATGATGACCGGATCGCTGTTAGGCCGGATGGTGTTCGGGTCACCGCCTGCCTTGAATAGCGCCTGCATGATTGCGCCGCCCACAGGCTTGACGCTGTAGTTCTCGACCGCCAGACTGACGGCGCTGGCACCATCGATAGCGACCGGCTTGGTATCTGCACCGGCCTGCAGTAGAGCCTGCACGGCACGCAGCTTCTGGCGGTCGACAGCGACCATGAGCGGCGTGGTGTCCTTGGGGCCGCGCGCGTTCACCTGCGCCCCTGAGGACACCGCCTGCGCGATAGCGACGGGATCATCCGCCGTGATGGCCTGGTCCAGCGAGGCCTGCGGGCCGGACGTGGAGAAACTCGATGAAGCCATGCTCGTTCCTGGTTGAATCGACGTTCGCTCGCCGAAAGTGGGCAAATGGATCAGCGTGGTTGCGATGACGGCAATGCGGCCCCACCAGACCACCCGGGCTGTCGCCCGATTGCGCATCCCGAACCTCGTGTTCGCCGATGGATTTGCGTGGACAAGCTTCATCCTCATTGGCTCAGCCGCATTTGCTCAAGAAGCCCTGCAGCGTCTTGCGATCGTCCTTGACATTGCTCTCCAGCGAGTCGAGCACCCCATCCATCTTGTGCTGGTACAGCTTGCCCAATGTCGGTTGGTCGCTGTTCGCGCCCAGCAGCGAACCGGCAAACGAACTGCTGTCGTTGATGGTCTCCTTGCTTGCTGCACGGACCGGCGGAAAGCCCTCGACCGCGCGCACCTCGTCCAGAGCGCTTTGCATCGTTGTGATCTGACTGTCCAGCTCTCCCAGGTAGGTCTGCTTCGCCTGGGCAAAATCCGCGTCGGACGCGCCGCCGCGCGTCGATGGATTTGTTGTTTTGATGTTGATCGGGTTGATCCCCGCACCTTCGCCCGCCAGCTCTTGTCGAAGGAACTTCGCGTTGGTGATGTTCTGCGCTGGATCTGTAGTCGAATTCATGTATGTCAAGAAGTCGCCCTGGGCGCTGAAGGCCTGCGTTCGCGATTCGAGTGATGAAAAATCGTCGACGCCCGTGCGTGTCAGCGAGTTGTCATGCAGACCGGCGGAGTTGAAGACGCGTACCTGCGACGCTTTGTTGACTAGCCCGGCTTCTTGCGCCATGCCACCGCCCTTTGAATAACCCGCCAAGTCGAAATTCACACCATCGTTCTTGAGGGTGCTGGTCAGTTCGCGCATCTGCTCGTACTGTTCTGTGTCTCGTCCGGTTCCGTTGCGGGTATTCGTCTCCCAGTCAACGAGACTGTCAGGCTGGGTATCGCGTGGAACCAAAATCAGCCTTCCGGTCGTGTCGTCCCGATACATCGCGGCCCGGAAGCCCGTCTTGTCGTCGCGCAGCATCCCGTCATCCACGGCGTCGGGTGCCAAGCCGAGCGCTTTGCTCAACCCCGCGCCATCGGTCGGCAACCTGGTCAGGCACGGCTTTTTCGACGGTGTGTCGCCGGCCTTGTCCCCAAGCTGATTCAGATCGGTTGCAGCCCGCGCGGACGGCAAAGCGTCACGGTATCGATTGAAGCGCTGCAACACCGGAGCCAGCGTGCTTGCCTTCTTCTGGCAGTCGCTGGCGCCCACCGGCGCGGGCGACTGGGCCTCAGCGTCGGGGCCGGCATTGACCGCAACGGGCTGGCCAGTCAGCGACTGGACGCGTGCTGCGGCACCGGCGGACAACTGATTGTCGGATGCCCGTCCCGCCGCGCACGGCGTGGTGCACGCCTGCTGGGCCGAAGCAGGGGCGGCGGCGTTGAATCCAGCCATGGTCAGTCGGCGCCGAGGCGCGTGAGTTCGGGGGTATCGAACGCGGAAAAGCGAACCAAGCCGCGTTCGGACAGGAAAGTCTTAATGCTGAAGCCCGGGTCTGGCGCTTGGCGGGCGAGTGCAACACCATGTTGCGGGTCAAGCCCTAGAGCGGCGCAACCGAGCACAAACCACATGAACATCGCCGCTATCTGCTCGGACTCGGTCGCCAGCCATACCCAATCGGACAGCCACAGTTCGCTGCGGCGCGACGGATCGGACGCCAGCGCTCGATAGCCCGCATGCGGACTCTGGTCGACGATGAACGACGCGACGCGCGCGAAGAAATACTCGCGCGTCATGTGTGCCATCTGATCAGCATCGATGCGTATCAAGCTGCGTTGTAGCCACTTGTTCGGAGTGTCAAGTCTACCAGCGCGGGTCTCAAGCTCGCGCGAACTGCCGTTCTGAACGCCACCGAAAGTCAGCTATGTGGCGCTCAGATTCGGGAAGCGAGGGTCGGCTATGGGTCGGGAACAGCCGTTCGCTGCCGATGCGCGCGAACGTCAAGTTTCGGCCACCCAATTCGGCCAGGGGTATGTCGGTTTAGGGTCGGAAACCGCCCACCACCTTTTTCACCAGCCGCCGTACTCGCACGAAACGCGAGCAGTTCCCGGGCGTGCGACGGGTCAACGACCAATCCGCAGGCGTGGATCCTGCGACTACGCGCAGGATGACGAGCCAAGCACTGACAGCCCCGGCCTCACGCCTTCCGCGGCCGCCCCAACGCGACCGACACGAGGTACTTGAACCCGTTGACCGCGATGGCCAAGCGCCCGTGCCTCGGCCGCGCGACGAACGGCCGCGACCAGCGCGCCACGGCCTCGACATCGTCGAGCCAGTCGCCCGCGAATTGCCGCTCCAGGATCGCCCGCGCCGCCGGATCGCGCAGTTCCAGACGCGGCACGTAAGCATCAGGAAAATACGGAATGTCGGAGAACATCTTGCAAGCCGCCACCCGATAGCACTCGAGACTCGGGTTCAGCACCTTCGCAAAACCCGACAACGCCGACGAGCACTTGAGCACCCAGCGGCAGCGGGAAAGCAGCACGCAATCGAGCAGCGCGCGGTCGGCCTTGCCGGCGCGGGCGGCCGGGGCGCCTGCTTTGTGGAACGCCACGTCACCCAGACCGTGCACGTCCAGCTCCGCGAAGCGCGCGCGGGCCAAAGCCAGCACGCCGGGCTCGTCACTGGCGACGAAGATGCCGCGCACGCCGGGCGTCTCGGCGATGAACGCCGCGGCCAGCGCCAGGAAATCCTCCACCGACACGGCGTTGGTGTCGATGGTCTGCAGGTTCTTGTCGGTGCCGCGGTAGTGCAGGCCCAGGCAGTCGGGCGGCAGGCCGACGGTGTCGGCTTGCGCCTCGATGCGCGCCGGCACCTTGAAGAAGCGCGACCACAGCGCGTGCACGCCGGCCCAGTCGCCGCCCAGCACGCTGGTGTGCCCCACGCGCGCCCAGAGCAGCGAGCGCGCATGCGTCACGCGCGTGGGCTTCGCGTACGCGAGATCGAACACGCCGGGCAGCACGGGCGCGCCAGGGGTCTCGCAGTACAGCACGGAGTGAATGGCCCAGTCGGGGCGCATGCCGCGCGAATCCAGCCAGGGCAACAGCTCGAATACCCACAGGAGTACCTGGCCGAACAGGCCTTCCTCCAGATCCTCGGGGTTGCTTGCGATGCGCCAGCCGGTCGACTCGCTCACAGGATCACGCCGAGCGCGGCCCCTGAACCACCGGGCCGGTGAGTCCGTCGACGCCCGCGGCCCAGAGCGCGGCCGCGTCGTCCACCTCGGTGACGCCCTCGGCGTACACGCGCAGGCCGATGCCGTGCAGCATGCGCACGGTGCCGGCCACGTGCTGCGCGCGCGCCTCGTCGCCGGCCAGGCCTTGCAACATGCTGGCGTCGAGCTTGACAAAGTCGAGGCCCGCCTCCAGCAGGCCGCGCGTCTCTCCCAGGCGCTCGCCGGCGTGTTCCAGGCCGATCTTGGTGCCCGAGCCGTGCAACTGCTCGGCCAGCTCGCGCACGAGGTGCAGCTGCTTGATGGCTCCAGCCTCGGCCAGCTCCAGCGACAAACCCTTCGCGGCCGCCGGATGCGCCACCACCAGCGCGTGCACGCGGGTGGAGAACGCCGAATCGGCCAGCGAAGACGGGCTCACGTTGATGGAGCGCGGGAGCGAGTCGGCGGCGATGGCCAGCAGCGCGAGTTCGATGGCCAGCAGGTCGGCGTCGGCGGTGAGCTGGGCGCGGCGGGCCATCGGCAGCCATTGCGCGGCCGACACCAGCTGGCCGTCGGCGCCCAGGCGCAGGCGCAGCGGCGACTCGTGGTGCACCAGCTCGCCGTTGCGGCCCACCAGCGGGAAGTCGACCAGCTGCGCGCTGCGCTCGGCGAGCGCGGTCTGGATGCGATGGCGCCAGGCGTCCTCGCCCAGCGCGGTGTTGTCGGCGCTGTCGTCCAGCTCCACCGTCCACGGGCCACGGCTCTCGGCGCGCGCCATCGCCTGGTCGGCGGCGGCCAGCAGCGTCGACATGGGCGCGCCTTGGGTCCAGCGCACCGCGCCCACCACGGCGTGCGCGCCGCCGTCGTGCACGCGCAGCAGGCTGCGCAGGCGGGCGGCGACGTCGACGGCCGCTTCGCGCACCGAGTCGACGTCGGGCAGCGCCAGCGCGAAGTCGCTGCCGTTCAGGCGGCCCACCTCGGCGGCGGACAGCCGGCGCGACGACTCGATCATGGCCGACGCGGCGTCCTGCAGCAGGCGGTCGGTGGCCGAGCGGCCCAGCGTGCGATTGAGCGACTGCAGCTCCACCAGGCGCACCATCACCAGCGCGCCGCTGGCCGCCCCGTCCTCGCTATCGAGCATCACCTTCATGCGCCCCAGGAAGTGCGCGCGGTTGGACAGCCCGGTGAGCGGATCGCAATGCGCCTGGCGCCGCAGCAGCTCCACCTGGCCGGCCTGTTCGTCGAACATGCCCTTCACGCGGGCCACCATCGCGTTCATGGCACGGGTGACGTTGCGCAGCTCGGGCATGTCGGGCTCGTCGACGGTGACGAAGCGGCGCTCGGTGATGGCCCGGGCCTGGTCGACGGTGCGCAGCAGCGGCACGCGGATGCGGTTGACGCCCACGGTGGAGAAGATGCCCGCGGCGATGACCAGCACGAACAGCACGCCCACGGTGTCGAGCGTGCTCTGCCACAGCTCGTCGTCGGCGAAGGCCGACTGGCTGCGCACCTCAAGGCGCCCGATCTGGCGCCAGCCGTCGCTGACCTGGGCCACGCCATCGGCGGGCGCCAGGCCCAGCAGGCCGACGAACCAGCCCGGCGCGTTCTGCGGATGCGCGTCGCCCTGCTTCTCCACCAGCGTCTTGCCGCCGGAGGCCACGAGGCGGATGCGCTCGTAGAAGCCGGTGTCGAACTGGCTGGAGATGGCCAGCTCCAGCGCCACCGGATCGCCCTTCTGCTGCGACAGCGTGAGCGCGAGCGACTGCGCGGTGTCGTTGTTCTTGAGGTTGAGCTGCGTCTGCAGGTAGTGGCGCGCCGAGTGCACCGACACGCCGATGGCGCCGGCGAACGCCAGCAGCAACGTCACCGACAACATCAACCACACCTGGCGAATCAGCGACATGCGAACTCCTCTTGGCCGATCCGTGCGGATCGGGTGCCGCCCGTGGCGAGACGGGCTTTCATTGGAAACCATCCTGGCGGGCTCGCGTGAGCGATTCGCGCCATTTCGACAACCGGGTCAGCGGGTCACCATTGGCCCGGATGCTACCAACACCCTGCCACAGGCCTTCCGCATTGAAGCTGAACACGGGCGTCAGGTCGGGCCGCTCGCCGGCGGGGTGGATGCCCGGCTGCAGGTTGTCAAGCACCAGCGGCTCGGCGTCGGGCGTCGGATAGTAGGCCAGCACCATGTGCGCCACGTAGCCGTTAGGCGCGCCCGCGATGCTGGCACGCACATAGACCATGCGCAGCTTGGCGTGCGACAAGCCCAGCGACGTGAGCGTGAAGTATTTCCCGATCGCGTAGTCCTCGCAGTCGCCGGCGCCCTTGCCGAGCGCCTCCAGCGGGCTGGCCCAGTAGTCCTGCACGCCCCAGTTGTCGATGTCCTCCATGTAGGCCAGGCGCTGGTTGTAGAAGTCATTGCCCGCACTCAGCTTGGCGGCGTCGTCCTTGCTGGCCACGTCCGCCATGACCTGTTCCAGGGCTTTCGCGTTGGCCACCGCGGTCGGGCCGTACTTCTGGGCCGACTTCAGGAATCGGTCGGGATCCAGGATCTGGACCGAGAACGCCACCGACATCAACGCGACCAGGGC
>JACMOG010000956.1 GCA_014378125.1 Vitreoscilla sp.
GGGGGCCGTTTCAGCCGTGGCCGTACAGCGCGAAGCGGACGGGCGCGTGCTCCTCGAAGAAGCGGATGGCCCCCACGCGGCGCTGGCGCAGATCGTGCGGGTGCGGGCCCGGTAACGTGTCGTTGGCGGCGATCAGCACGCAGAACAGGTCGCGCTCCTTGAAGTCGGGCACCGCGCGCGGCGTGAGGTCGTTCGGGCAGGGCAGGTCGATGACGTGCTCGCCGTCGACCAGCTCCTCGGCGTCGGTGAACAGCTTGCGGTAGCGCGCCAGCTCCACCAGGTTGCCGTTGATCGGCCGCGCGATCGGGTCTTCGTGCAGATACGCGTAGCTGAGCGGATGGTCGACGTTGCGCCGCGCGTTCAGGTGCAGCTCGAACTCCACCTCGCGGTCGGCGTTGACGTCGCGCGTGTTGAGCTCCACGCCCTCGCTGGCGAAGCGCTCGCGCAACTGGCGCCAGGGCAGGAGGAAGTCGCCGCCGTTGGGGGCGGCGCCGGGGCGGAACGGCTCGTTGGCGCGAAGCCGGTCGATCACCAGCGTCGCGTAGCGCATGGGCGCCAGAATGGCCGTCTCCGGATCGGTCATGCGGCCGCGCCCTCGCTGGCCTTCAGCAGGCCGCCGTACAGGGAGTTCGGCGCGGGCACCGTCTTCCAGTTGTCGTGCCAATGGATGGCCAGGTGCCGCTCGGTGGCCAGCGCGTGCAGGTCCAGCGCGAGGTTCTCGCGTGGCCTGAAGAATTTGGCGGCGTCGCCGTACAGCAGCGACGTGGCGTCCCACAACGGGTCGAACTGGCGCGCCGGGAGCACGGCCATGCCGAGTTCGGCGCAATGGCTGTCGCTCAGCAGGATCCACGGCCGGAACGTCTCGATGGCGTTGGCCTTGCGGACCAGCGCGGCGCTCCACGTGGCGTTGGGCACGTAGACGATCGCGTTGTTGGCGAAGCCCAGCTTCTCCCAGCGGTAGACGAAGCCGCTGGACTCGCACAGGCGCGTGAGGTCGGAGGTGAAGCAGATGTCGAGGTCGCAGTACAGGCTCGCGCCCGCGTAGTGGGTCAGCGGCACCAGGAAGCGCGCCATGTCGCCGCGGTAGGCGTGATCGCCCTCGAAACCGGGAAAGAGGCGCGACGAGTGCATGTACGTCAGGCCGAACTGCTCGTGGTCCCAGGCCTTGCGGCGGCTCCAGGACGGCGCGAGCTTGCGATGCACCGCGCAGGCGATGCCGCGCAGCTTCTTCCAGCCGGGATCCTTCGCGGGACGCGGCTCGACGTGCTGGTCGACGAGCGCGTCGAGCGAGAACCTGCGCACGCGGATGCGCGGATGCGTGTTGAGCCACTGCAGCTCGGGCGCCTCGATGCGGCTCCAGGTGTCCTCGTCCAGCCACAGCTCGTAGAACGAATCGGGATGCTGGGCCAGGAAGCTGCGGAAGTGCAGCTGCGAGACGGCCGGCAGCCGGCCCGACCAGTAGCCGAAGAACGTGACAGGGTGGAGGCTGGACGCAGGACTCATTCTTTCCAGTGGTCGGAGATCCAGGGCGAGGCTTTCGCGTGGCGCCAGTTGCCGTTGCTGCGGCCCGCAAGCGCGTCGGGCGGGTTCATCACGCCGTGGAAGACCACGATGCGCGCCCCCTTGGGAATCGACGGTGCGCGGAAATAGTTGAGCGGAAAACGCGCGATGCTGTGGTACTTGAAGCTGGCGCACCAGTCGGCGGGCCAGTATTCGAGCTTGCCCTGCTCGTGCAGCTCGCCGGAGAGGTAGGCCTGCTCGTTGCGGTACTTGGCGCGCATCGCCTCCGACCGGGTGCGGAACTTCGCCAGGATGTCGGCATGCGCGCCCAGCTGGAACCGGTAGACCGACGAGTTGCCGGTGACGCGCCAAGGCCGTTTCCAGTCGTGGATGATCAGGAACTCGCCGGGCATCTCGAAGAACG
The DNA here is from genome assembly GCA_014378125.1 of Vitreoscilla sp. The sequence goes on from JACMOG010000956.1 coordinate 1,925, forward strand.
GCGTGATGTCGTCGACGATCACGATGTCGATGTCCAGGAACAGCGCGACGCCCTTCAGGCCGTGCAGGTCGGCCTCGAAAGTGGTGAGCTTCTTCCATCCGCGCTCGGGCAGCCCGTCGGGCAGCGCCAGGTCGGGGATCGGCAGGCAGCGCACCTCCTTGCGGATGCCCTCGTCGGAGTCGGTCAGGCAGATGAACTGGAAGTCGCCGCGCAGGTGGCGGTGTACCATTGCATAGAGGCGGTTGACATACTCCGGACCGTACTTGGATCCCCACTTCATGCAGAGCACCAGGCGGGGATTGTGGGGTGCGGGTCTGTTGTTTTCCATGTGCAACGCGTCGTCGTCCTGAGTGTGCTCCGGCAGCGCACCGGCCAGATATTGTGCGGCCTGGCGGCGAGCTGGTTGCAGCCGGCCTCGCGTGTTGCCAGACTGTAAATGACATTGAAGTGATTGCGGACCATGACTTCCCTTTTCCTCGACAACCTGGCTGAACACCAGGAGATGACCACCCGCCTCGCCGCTCTGGACGGCGTCGTCCAGTCGGCCGGCGAGCTGCTGGCTCGCGTGCTCGCCGCCGGCGGCAAGCTCCTGTTCTGCGGCAACGGCGGCTCCGCGGCCGATTCCCACCACCTGGCCTCCGAGCTCACCGGTCGCTTCATCAAGGATCGTCGGCCGCTGGCCGGCATCGCGCTCAGCACCGACAGCTCGGCGCTCACCTGCATCGGAAACGACTACGCGTTCGAGGAAGTGTTCGCGCGGCAGCTCACGGCGCTGGCTCGCAGCGGCGACGGCCTGGTGGCCATCTCCACGTCCGGCAACTCGGCCAACGTGATCCGCGCGGTCGAGGCGGCGCGCGCCGCCGGCGTGTTCGTGGTGGGCATGCTGGGCCGCGACGGCGGCAAGCTGGCCGCGCTGTGCGACGTGGCCATCGTCGTGCCGCACACCATCACCGCACGCATCCAGGAGGCGCACATCCTGGTCGGTCATACCCTTTGCGGGATCATCGAAGCCGAACTGGGCCTGGGCTGATGATCGACGTCCAGGTCCCGGGGCAGGCGCCCGGCCAGGACGCGCTCGCGCAGCGCCGGGTGCTGGTGGTCGGCGACGTGATGCTCGATCGCTACTGGTATGGCGCGGTCGAGCGGATCTCTCCCGAGGCACCCGTCCCCGTGGTGCGCGTCGAACGCGAGGAAGAGCGGCTGGGCGGCGCCGCCAACGTGGCGCTCAACGTGCGCACGCTGGGCGCGCGGGCCACCCTGCTCACCGTGGTGGGCAAGGATCAACCGGCCGACAAGCTGCGCGAGCTGCTGCATGCGCGCGGCGTCGACACGGTGCTGCGCGTCGACCCGCAGCTGTCCACCATCGTCAAGCTGCGCGTCATCGGCCGCGCCCAGCAGCTGATCCGCATCGACTTCGAGAACGAGCCCGACCACGAGGTGCTCGGCCACATGGTGGCCA
>JACMOG010000957.1 GCA_014378125.1 Vitreoscilla sp.
CGCTGGTGGGCGACGTGCCCTCGGCGGTTTCCAGCCGGAAGTTGTAGTCGGGCCGGTTGAAGTTTTCCGGCTTGCCGCGCGCGACCTCGCGCAGCGCCTTCAGGTGGCGCGCCAAGCGGAAGGTGAACGCCAGCTCGGTGGCGAACGGGTAGTCGGTCGGCGGGGCGCCGGTGAGCGTCTCTTCGGTGACGAAGGCGTCGAGCTTGTCGTGGCGCAGGTTGGCCGCGATGGGCACCAGCTCGAGCTTCGTCTCGCTGCCCTTGATCTCCAGCGTGGCCTCGTCGAAGCTGACGTACAGGCTCAGCGCGGGGCAGTCGCGGCCCTCGGCCAGCGTGTACTTCTCCACGATGGCGTCCGGCAGCATCGTGATCTTCCAGCCGGGCATGTAGACGGTGGACAGGCGGTCGCGCGCCACCTTGTCGATCGGGCTGTCGGGCAGGATGGCCAGGCCCGGCGCGGCGATGTGCACGCCGAACACGATGGTGCCGGTGCCAAAGCCGCGCACGGACAGCGCGTCGTCGATCTCGGTGGTCTGCGAGTCGTCGATGGAGAACGCGGCCACGTCGGCGCGCGGCAGGTCGTCCTTGATGGCCGGCGCCTCCAGCGGCGGGAATCCGGTGCCCTTGGTGAGCTCCTCGAACAGGAAGCGGCGCCAGTGGAACTGGTACGGGCTGGAGATGGCGCCGGCGGCCTTGAGCAGGTCGAGCGGCGAGCGCTGCGCGCGCCGCGACGCCTCCACCACGGCCTTGTATTCGGCCGCGTTCTTGTCGGGGCGGAACAGGATCTTGAAGAGCTGGTCGCGAATGGGCTGCGGCGTCTGGCCCGCCACGAGCTCGGTGGCCCAGTCCTGGATCTGCAGCGCCTGCAGGCGCTTGCGCTCGATGCCCAGCAGCGCGGCCTTGACCGTTTCCTCCGGCGCCTTGCGGAACACGCCCTTGGCCATGCGGCGGAAGTAGTGTGGCGCCTCGAACAGTCGGAACAGCGCGGCGGCCTGCTGCACCGGGCCAGCCGATTTATCGAAGTAGTCGCGCGCCAGGTCGGCGAAGCTGAACTCGGCGTCGCTGGCGAACTCCCAGGCCAGGTCGAGGTCGATCTCGCTCGCGAGGGCCTGGCCCTGCGCGATGAGTTCGGCGGGCAGCGGCTTGTCGAAGCGCAGGAGGACGTGCGAGGACTTGACCTTCACACGCTTGCCGGAGTCGAGTTCCACCTGGATCGAGCTGTCCACCTCGGACATCACCCGCCCGGCGAGGAACTTGCCGGCGTCATCAAAGAGAGCGTAATTCACCGGGCGATTGTCGCCGAGTTCAGGCGTCTGTCCCGGGCGCCGGGGCCGGAATGCGACGGGCGTTGCTGCTGTTACGCCGAATCGGGGCGGGCGGGCGGCGGAAGGTTGCAGGTTGGCGTCTGAGGGGGCATTGGTTTGCGGGGCGCGCTGATTCAGGCCCGACTCCCCCGCCTCGCCGTGCCACGCATGGCCTGCCGACAGACAACATTCGTTGGGGAGGAACCTCGACTTTTTTGTGAGGGCCGTTGCGCGTCACAGGCCCATCGAGGGCCCGTGACGGCTGCGTGCCGACGTTTCGCTTCGAAGAGGGTGAGCATGTCGTCGCCGGCCTGGGCGCCGTTCGCGGCGATCTTCGAGCGCAGCCGTAACCAGCCGCCCGGCAAACAAGCACGCCTCGCCAACCAGCATCAGAGCCCGAGATGGCGCAGCAGGTCCGGCACGTGCGATTCGAAATCGGCCAGCCCGTGGTCGCTGCCCGCGATCAGCTTCAGCGGGCCGTGCGCGTAGCGCGCGGTCATCTCGCGCCAATCGAGCACCTCGTCGCCCTTGGCCACGATCGCGAGGATGTCGAGCGGGCGCGTGAGCGGCACGGGCGGCGTCATCGGGCGCAGCTCGTCGACGTATTCGGGGCGGAAGTCGAAGCTCTCGCTGGCGGCGTGGAACATCGTCTGGCGGCCGATGTGGGCCGCCAGGTCGCGCGCCGGATCGACGGCCGGATTCACCAGCACGGCGCGGCAGCCCAGCGTCTCGGCCACGATCGTGGCGTAGAAGCCGCCCAGCGAGCTGCCGATCATGCCGGTGGTGGCCGCGGGCCAGCCGGCGGCCAGGGCGCGGATGTCGGCCAGCGCCGCGGCGGGCGAGGGCGGCAGCTGCGGGCAGGCCCACGTGGCGGCGGGCCGGTTCGCGGCCACCCAGTCGGCCATCCAGCGGGCCTTGAACGACTGCGGCGTCGAGCGGAAGCCGTGCAGGTACAGCAGGTGCGTGATCAAGCGGACCTCAGGTGTGCGGTGCTTCCAGCGCCGCCAGCAGCTTGGCGTGGATGCCGCCGAAGCCGCCGTTGCTCATGCACAGCACGTGGTCACCCGGCTTGGCCACGCGGGCCACGGCCGACACCAGCGCGCCGATGGTGTCGCAGACGACGGCCTGCTTGCCCATGGGCGCCAGCGCCTCGGCCGCGTCCCAGGTGAGGCCGCCGGAATGGCAGAACGCCAGGTCGGCCTCCTCCAGCGCCCACGGCAGCTGCGCCTTCATCGCGCCCTGCTTCATGGTGTTGGAGCGCGGCTCGAACACGGCCACGATGCGTTGCGCGCCCACCTTGCGGCGCAGGCCGTCGATGGTGGTGCGGATGGCGGTGGGGTGGTGGGCGAAGTCGTCGTAGACGCGGATCCCGTTGGCCTCGCCCTTGAGCCCGAGGCGGCGCGCCACGTTCTCGAACGTGGCCAGCGCGGAGGCCGCCGCGGCCGGCGCCACGCCCAGGTGTTCGGCGGCGGCAATGGCGGCCAGCGCGTTCATCTGGTTGTGCTCGCCCAGCAGCGCCCACTCCACGCGCGCGATCTTCATCGAGCCGCGCAGCACGTCGAACGCGTGCGGCTCGCCGCGGGCGCGCAGCGCGCCGGGTTCTTCCTTGCGCGCGCCGAAGCGCTGCACCTCGCTCCAGCAGCCGCGTTCCAGCACGCGCTGCAGCGAGTCCTCGCGCGCGTTGACCACGATGCGGCCCTTGGCCGGCATGGTGCGCACGAGGTGGTGGAACTGGGTCTCGATGGCGGCCAGGTCGGCGAAGATGTCGGCGTGGTCGAACTCGAGGTTGTTCAGCACCGCGGTGCGCGGGCGGTAGTGCACGAACTTGCTGCGCTTGTCGAAGACCGCGGTGTCGTATTCGTGGGCCTCGATCACGAACGGCGAACCCGGCGCGACCTTGCCGAGCCTCGCCGAGACACCGAAATTCAAGGGAACGCCGCCAACCAGGAAGCCGGGTTC
>JACMOG010000958.1 GCA_014378125.1 Vitreoscilla sp.
AACTGAGGCGCGGCGGGCGCGGGCGGCCCGGTTGCCGGTGAGCTCGGCCGCGCCCAGTGCGGCCAGATAAAATCGACCGGATATGTCCCGTCTCGCCGTCCTCCCGCAGTACTTCTATCCCAAGAAGCTCCTCACGAACTTCGCGGGGTGGGTCGCGGGCCGCGAGCGCGGCCGCATCACCACGCGTCTCATCCGCAACTTCATCCGCGACTACAACGTCGACATGGACGAGGCGCTGCAGTCCGACCCGGCCGCGTACAAGACCTTCAACGAGTTCTTCACCCGCGCGCTCAAGCCCGGCGCGCGCACCATCGCCATGGCCGACCTGGTGTGCCCGGTCGACGGCGCCATCAGCCAGTTCGGCCGCATCAACAAGCACGCCATCTTCCAGGCCAAGGGCCACGAGTACACCACGCAGGCGCTGCTGGGCGGCAACGCCGCCCTTGCCGAGCCGTTCCTCGACGGCACCTTCGCCACCATCTACCTGAGCCCCAAGGATTACCACCGTATCCACATGCCCTGCGACGGGCGCCTCACGCGGATGATCCACGTTCCGGGCGACCTGTTCTCCGTGAACCCGGTGACCGCGCAGGGCGTGCCGGGGCTATGGTCGCGCAACGAGCGGGTGGTGTGCCTGTTCGAAGGCGCACGCGGGCCGTTCTCGCTGGTGCTCGTTGGCGCCACCATCGTCGGCAGCATGCAGACCGTCTGGCACGGCGTTGTCAACACGAAGCGCCCCGGGCAGATCCGCGAGTGGCGTTATGACGACCAGAACATCGAGCTGAAGAAGGGCGTCGAGATGGGCCGCTTCCTGCTCGGGTCGACGGTGATCATGACGTTCCCGAAGGGCGAGATCGCGTTCAACGCGGGCTGGGCGCCGGGCACGGGCGTGCGGCTGGGCGAGGAGATGGCGAACTACCGGGCTTGACCCAACATTCCTGATTCAGGTACATTCGTTCCTGAATCAGGAATATGCCGCCACTCGACGCATTACTTTCGAAGCCCGAACAGCGCCTGATGAGCGCGATATTGCTTCGTCCGGACAAGGATTTCGGCACTCTGGAGCTGCTGGAGCGCATGGGCAACGGCCGAGGGGCCGGAAGCGCCGTGCTGCAGCGCTGGCTTGCTGCCGGCCTCCTGCGTGAACAGCGAGTGGGAAATCAGCGCAGGCTGTCGGTCGATCCGAGTTTCGTCCTGTATACGGAGCTCAGGCAGATGGTGCTCAAGACGGTCGGGATGGCGGAGCCTTTGGCCAAGGCTCTCGCGCCCCTCGCGTCGCGCCTGATGGATGCGTTCGTCTTCGGTTCAGTGGCAGCCGGGAGGGACAGCAGCGAAAGTGACATCGACGTGGTTGTCGTCGGAGACGTGAACCTCTTCGACGTGTCGCCGTTGCTTGATTCGGCGGAACTCGAGCTGGGGCGTCCGGTTCACGTGAACGTCTATTCGCAGCTGGAGTGGGCGTCGAACGATCCTGTCCTGGTGGCGATTCGAACTGGACCCAAGATCGACTTGATGGAGGCCATCCGTGCAAAGACCAGCGACGTATGACGCTCTTGTGAGAATTGGCAGTTTCAAGGAGGCGGCGTCGGAGCCGGCATCCATCGCGCAATTCCTCGGCACCGCGGATGACATGGCGACCGCGATAACTTCGCCGCAGCCGGAGTCGGCAAGGTTCATGCTCGCGTACGAGGGCATGTTCAACGTGGTGATGGCCGTGCTCGAGTTCCACGAGGTGAGGCCAGGCGATAGTGGCGGGCACAGGGTAACTGCGATCAAGCGCGTGGCGGACGATCTGCACCTGGACCCGGCGAAGCAGAGCGCCCTGGGCAGGCTCCATGACGTCCGCAATCGAGTGACCTATCGAGCGCCAATACCGCCCATCAGCAAGTCGGACGCGGACGCGATGCAGGCCATCGCTGGAAGCGATGCTTCCGGCGGCGAAGGCACTTATCAACCGTTGAGGCCTGTCAGTCAGGCCCGGCGCCTCAATCCGGCCCGCGCAAAGCCCACCAGCTCGCGCGCCACGAAGAAGGCTAGCAGCACCGCCATCACGGCGACCACGTACAGCGTGCTCGCCGGCAGCTGGTGCGCCTGAATCTCGCCGTCGAGCGGACCGAAGAAGAACGCGTGCGGGCCGCTCCAGAGGCCGATGTGCTCGGGGTCGAATGCGTGCCCCAAGGCCGTGACGCCGATGGCCGCGCCCAGGAACCCCACGAAGGCCGCGCAGAGCAGTTGCGCGTAGGGCTTGATTCGGGTGAGGGCGGACATGGCGACTCCTGGCGCTGGCTCAGATGCCCTGAAAGAGGCAATCCAGGGCGTTGACGATCACGCTCGCCTCTTCTTCGAGATTGAGGATTTCATGTCCCATCGCTCGGCGCGGCACCGTCGCCAGGAACTGCGTGACCATCAGATGGGGAACGCCGCCGATCTCGAACATCGGATTCAAGACCCGGGCTGGCTTCGGTGCCTTGTCGACCGGCAGCAAGGGCGCCACGACGCAGGTATTGAGATGATCCAGGAGATTTGCCTGGACATCCATGAGCAATGTGCCGCCCTCCGCGCTGGCATAGACATGAAAGCGCGCCATCTTCAGAAATTTCGATACTCGGCTAGCGGAAGCCCATGCTGCTCGACGAACGCGTTCGAGCTTTCCAGCGCGTCGCGGTTCTCGTCGAGCCAACGTTGCTGCCGGCGCCCTGCGACTGCAGCAGCGATCCCGACCTCGGCCGCCTGTGACACATTCACGCCGAGTTCGCGCGCCTCGGCCACCAAACGAACTGCGAGAGTGAGATTCGTGGACTTTCGCGCGGGCGCGCCTTCGCCGCTGCCGGACGGGGAACGGACTGCATGTGATTGGCGCATGGCGTAGGCTAGGTCGAGGCCCGATCGGGCGGATGAACAAGTCTACGCCCGTCCGCAATGCGCGTCCAGAACGCGCGTCATGTGTGCGCATGCATGTCGCCAATCGTTCCTGGACGCCCAGAAACGAAAAAGCCCCGCCGAAGCGGGGCTCTCCAGAGAAATCCCGACGCGGCCGTCGCCGCGCGAGATCACTTCTTCTTGGCGGCGGCCGGAGCGGCTGCGGCGGTCTTGGCGGGAGCGGCCTTGCCGCCCTTGCCCTTGCTACCACCCGTGGCGGCGGCAGCTGCTGCTGCGGCTTCGGCGGCGGCGGCTTCGGCGGCGGCGTCTTCGGCGTTGACTTTCGGGTCAGCAACCGACACGACCACCGGGTTCTGCGTGCCGTGGCGCACGGCCTTGATGCCGGCCGGGAACTTCAGGTCGGACACATGCAGCGACTTGCCCTTGACCAGGCCGCTCAGGTCGACGGTGATGAATTCCGGCAACTGCGTGGCCAGGCATTCGACTTCCACTTCGGTGGCGACGTAGTTGACGACGGCGCTGTCGGTCTTGACGGCCTGCGAGTTTTCTTCGCCTTCGAAGTGCAGCGGCACCTTCTTGCGCAGACGCGTGGAAGCGTCGACACGTTGGAAGTCGATGTGCTGCACGATCTGCTTGTACGCGTGCATCTGGAAGTCGCGCAGCAGGACCTGTTCGGTCTTGCCACCCAGTTCCATCTCGAGAACCGTCGAGTGGAAGGCTTCCTTCTTCAGCGCGAAGTAGAGGGCGTTGTGATCGAGTTCGATCGTTTGCGGTTGGCCGGCGCCATAGACGATGCCGGGAACCTTGCCAGCCAGGCGCAGGCGGCGGCTCGCTCCGGTCCCCTGCAGGCTGCGCTCGAATGCGGTGAACTTCATGGTGATACTCCAGATTTGGGCCCCGCGACCAGGCGCCCGGTAAAGACGATCCAGCCACCGCTTCTCCGCTCGTGGGCGGACGGCCGAAGGATCGGGAAATGCGGATCAGAAGTTGTTGTTCTGTTCCGCAAAGAGGGAGGTGACCGATTCGCCGTCGGAGATGCGGCGGATGGTCTCGGCGAACAGGAAGGCCACCGACAGCTGGCGGATCTTCTTGCAGGCCTTGCCGGCGTCGGACAACGGCAGCGTGTTGGTGATCACGACTTCGTCGAGCGCCGAATTCTTGATGCGTTCGACGGCCGGGCCGGAGAACACGGGGTGCGTGCAGTAGGCGTAGACGCTCTTGGCGCCGCGATCCTTCAGCACCTCGGCGGCCTTCACGAGGGTGCCGGCGGTGTCGATCATGTCGTCCATGATCACGCAGTTGCGGCCGTCGATGTCGCCGATGACGTGCATCACTTCGGACACGTTGGCCTTCGGGCGGCGCTTGTCGATGA
>JACMOG010000959.1 GCA_014378125.1 Vitreoscilla sp.
GAAGGGGGCCGGCCCGGTGGTGGGTGCCGGCGGTGCGGCCGGCCGCGCGGGAATGGCGATGGGCGACGGGGCCGCCGCGCCGGACGTCGGCATCGGGATGGGCGCGCTCGCGCGCTGGTCGGCGAACGCGCGCGTGGCGGGCGGCGTGGCCGCGGCGCGCGGGGCCCGGCGCGCGGCGACGGACGGGTCGCTGTCCAGGTCGAACAAGGCCTCGATGCCGTGGAAGACCTCGTGGCACTGTCCGCAGCGCACCCAGCCTTCGGACACCTTGAGCTGGTCCTGCACGACACGAAAGATCGTGCCGCAGGCGGGGCAGCGGGTGGCGAGGCTCATGCCGCGATCATACGATGCGATGAGGGGGAAACAGGGCCGGAAGAACCATCACACGATACCCCACGGGGTACCGGAATGGTCACGCTGCGTAACGCCAATTCAACCGGCCTTGCGCCCGCTCATCAATATCCACCCGTCCACCGTGTTGGCCACTTCCAGGGCGATCCACGGCGCATAGGCGGCCTTGAGCTCGTCGGCCTGGCGGTCGAGGATGCCGGCCAGCACCAGGTGCCCGCCGGGTGCAACGTGCCCGCACAGCAGCGGCGCGAGCATCTTCAACGGCGTGGCGAGGATGTTGGCCAGCACCAGCGGGTACTCGCCCGACGCCATGTCCGGCGCGCCGGAGCGCAGCGTCACGCCGTTGTCCTTGGCGTTCTGCGCGGTGGTGGAGATGGCCGCGGGGTCGATGTCGACCGCGTCGATGGGCGTGCCGCCGTGCAACGCCGCGCCGATGGCCAGGATGCCGGAGCCGCAGCCGTAGTCCAGCACGCGCTGGCCGCGGATGTCGACCTCGTGCGCGGCGATCCAGCCCAGGCACATGCGCGTGGTGGGGTGGGTGCCGGTGCCGAAGGCCATGCCCGGGTCGAGCCGGATCAGGCGCGTGGCGGCGGCCGGCGGTTCGTGCCACGTGGGCACGATCCAGAACGACGGCGTGATCTCGACCGGGTCGAACTGCGACTGCGTGAGGCGCACCCAGTCCTGCTCGGCCACCTCGTGCAGCGCCGACATGCTGACACTGGCGCCGGGCAAGACATCGGCAAATCCGGTCCAGTCCTGCGCGAGCAGCAGCGTGGCGGCCTCGCTCGCGGCCTGCTCCGTCTCGAACAGGGCGGTCAGCGTCGACCGCAGCCAACCGGCGCTCGGCGCGGGCATGCCCGGCTCCCCGAACAGCGCCTTCTCGGCGTCGGTGTCGGCATCGGAGTCTTCCACCGATACCGACAGCGCGTCGAGCTCGTCCATCAGCGCGTCGGAGACGTTCTCCACCAGCGCTTCCGGGGCCTGCAATACCAGCTGGAACATCTCAGCGTCCGGAAGGCCGCCCTGAGGAACGCTGAGCGCCCCTCGGGGGCTGCGACCGTAGGGAGTTGGGGGCAGACATCTATCGTTGGTGCTGGGCCAGCCAGCCTTCCAGGTAGTGGATGCTGGTGCCGCCTTCGATGAACTTGGCGTCGACCATCAGCTCGCGATGCAGCGGGATGTTGGTCTGGATGCCCTCGACCACCGTCTCGGACAGCGCCACGCGCATGCGCGCGAGCGCCTGGTCGCGGGTGTCGCCGTGCACGATGATCTTGCCCACCATCGAGTCGTAGTTCGGCGGCACGTAGTAGTTCGTGTAGATGTGCGAGTCGACGCGCACGCCCGGACCGCCCGGCGGGTGCCACATGGTGATGCGTCCCGGCGACGGCACGAACTTGTACGGATCCTCGGCGTTGATGCGCACCTCGATCGAGTGGCCGCGCATCTGGATCTGGCGCTGCGTGAACGGCAGCGCCTCGTTGGCCGCCACCTTGATCTGCATCTGCACGATGTCGATGCCCGTCACCATCTCGGTGACCGGATGCTCCACCTGCACGCGGGTGTTCATCTCGATGAAATAGAACTCGCCGTCCTCGAACAGGAATTCGAACGTGCCGGCGCCGCGGTAGCCGATGCGCTTGCAGGCGGCGGCGCAGCGCTCGCCGATCTTCTCGATCACGCGGCGCGGGATGGCCGGCGCCGGCGCATCCTCGATGATCTTCTGGTGGCGCCGCTGCATGGAGCAGTCGCGCTCGCCCAGCCAGACCGCGTTCTTGTGCTGGTCGGCCAGGATCTGGATCTCGATGTGCCTCGGGTGCTCGAGGAACTTCTCCATGTAGACGGCGGGATTGTTGAACGCCGCGCCGGCCTCGGAGCGGGTCATCTGCACCGCGTTGACCAGGGCCGCCCGGTGCATGCCAGGTCAGGACCTTGCCAGGCGAGGGCGTGAACTTGAAGGCATCTTCCGCATTGATGCGGCATTCGATCGCGTGGCCCTTGAGTTCGACGTCGCGCTGCCGATAGCGCAGTTTCTCGCC
>JACMOG010000960.1 GCA_014378125.1 Vitreoscilla sp.
GCGACCGCCGCCACCGACGCGGCCAGCAGCGCGGCGACGAGCGCGAGCCCCCTCATGGCGCGGTCCCGGCCTTGCGAAGCGCGCGGGGGTTGGGGGCCGGCTCGCCGGGGGGGGGACGGGCGGCGTCGGGCAGCGACTTGAAGAAGTCGCAGGTGGCCACCACCGCGCAGCGCCCGCACTGCGGCATGCGCGCCAGGCACACGTAGCGGCCGTGCAGGATCAGCCAGTGGTGCGCGTCGTCCAGGTACTTGCGCGGCACGCGTTCGAGCAGCTTCAGCTCCACGGCCAGCGGGTTCTTGCCGGGGGCCAGGCCCGTGCGGTTGGACACGCGGAACACGTGCGTGTCGACCGCCAGCGTCGGCTCGCCGAAGGCCACGTTGAGGATGACGTTGGCCGTCTTGCGGCCCACGCCCGGCAGCGCCTCCAGCGCGGCACGGTCGCGTGGCACCTCGCCGCCGTGGCGCTCGATGAGCAGACGGCAGGTCTCAAGCAGGTGCTTCGTCTTCGTGCGGTACAGGCCGATGGTGCGCACGTAGGCCTCCACGCCCTCGGTGCCGAGCGCCAGCAGGCGCTGCGGCGTGGGCGCGGCGACGGACCGCGCCCGCGTGGCCTCGTTGGCGCCCACGTCGGTAGCCTGTGCCGACAGCAGCACCGCCGTCAGCAGCTCGAACACGCTGGCGTATTCCAGCTCGGAGGCCGGATGCGGGTTGGACGCCTGCAGCGTGGCGAAGAAGGTATCGATGTCCTGGGGCGTCATGCAAGTCGGGGTGAGGTGTCGGCCAGGCGGCGCGAGATCATGGGTTGCAATTGAACCATCAGCACGCCGGCGAGGATCAGCGCGCAGCCGGCCAGGCCGCCGGCGCCGAGGCGGTCGCCCATGAACAGCGCGCCGAACGCCGCGGCGAACACGGTCTCGGACGACAGCACGATGGCCGAGTCGGCCGGGCGCGAATGGCGCTGCGCCACCACCTGCAGCGTGAAGCCCAGGCCCACCGACAGGATGCCGGTGTAGGCGATCGCGCCGAACGCCTGCGTCACGCCGCCCAGGCTGATCGGCTCGATGGCCAGCCCGATGGCCAGCGCCCAGGCGCTGCACGCGATGAACTGCCCGCAGGCCACCAGCATCGCGCCGTGCAGCCGGTTGGCCGCGCGGCCCACCAGCATCACGTGGAAGGCCCAGGGCAGGCTGCTGGCGATCACCCACCAGTCGCCCTTCCTGAACGCGCCGAAGCCGGCGCCGCCGGTGGCCAGTAGCCAGGATCCGACGAGGCAGCCCGCGGCCGCCACCCAGGTGGTCCAGTGCGGCAGATGGCGCAGCAGCAGCCAGCCCAGCACGGGCACCAGCGGGATGTACAGCGCGGTGAGGAAGCCGCCGTTGGTGACGCTGGTGGTGAGCAGGCCGATCTGCTGCATCGCCGAGCCCAGGAACAGCAGCGTGCCCAGGCCCGCGATCGTGGCGAGGTCGCGCGGCCGCGGCTGGCGGCCGCGCGAGCGCAGCATGCGCCACTCGCGCCAGGCGAACGGCGCCACGACGGCGGCGCCCAGCGCGAAGCGCAGGCCGGTGAACATGAAGACGCCCAGGCTGCGCATGGCCAGGGACTGCGCGACGAAGGCCGAGGCCCAGATCAACGCCACCAGCAGCAGCAGGAGGTTGGAGCGCGCCCGGGTCAGCGGCAGGTGGGTGGCGGAGGGCAGGGCGACGTCGTCGAACGTGGCCGCGTCCGCTTCGATGGCGTGTGTCATTCCGGCCGCACCTTCGCGCGCAACCGGGCCCGCGCGAGCGCCGCC
>JACMOG010000961.1 GCA_014378125.1 Vitreoscilla sp.
CACTGAGGCGACCTCGGGACTCGCGACGTGGTGCCTTCAGTTCACACCCCGTGTCGCCGTCATCGAGCCGCTGTCGGAATCGCCCGCCGTCGTGATGGAGGTCGAGGCCAGCGTCCGCCTGTTCGGTGGCAAGCGCAAGCTCGTCGAGCGCGTACGGGATGAGTGTGCGGACCTGGGTGTCCGACAACTCAGCTGGGCGCCTACCAGTCTGGCCGCAGTTGCGGTCGCACGGTCCGGCGCATCGAACGGTTTCGCCAAGCCACTGGAGCAGGTCCTCGACGGCCTGCCGCTCGACACCCTGACCTCCGTTGCCGCCCATCACGCGACGCTCGCCCGGCTGGGCTGCAAGACGCTCGGCCAGGTTCGCGCGTTGCCGCGCGGCGGCATGAGCCGGCGCTACGACGCGGAGCTGCTCGGCGCGCTGGACCAGGCCTACGGTTGCGGCCCGAAGCGCACTCGTGGGTGGAGCTGCCGGATTCGTTCCGCCAGAAGCTCGAACTGATGGCCCGCGTCGAGATGGCCCCTGCTCTGCTCTTTGGAGTCAGGCGGCTGTTGATGCAGACGACGGGGTGGCTGACGTGAAGAACCTGATTGCGGGACGGCTCGAGGCCCTAAGGCCGATGCTGGGGCGGTTGGCGACGCAGAGTCGGGATTTCAAATGAAGGCGGGTAAGCATCGAACACTGCCACCGCCCATGCCTACCGTTTGAAGCACAGAGCGAAGCACAACGAACAGCCATGGAACCTGCACTTCAAATCACACCTCGTCGACCTCACCTGACGCGTCTGATGGCGATATGGCGTTCCGCGGGCTGGCCTTGCCGGGATGCCATCGAACTCGACCTAGTCGCGGCAGGCTGGGCAACGCTGTGCGAAGCCGCCAGCGGCCACGAGACGATTCGCCTGACCGACTCAGGCATCCGCTTGCTCGCCGACTCCAGGCAGCGCAACCAGCGCTCGCTGAGTGCGCATGACCGGCTGGCCGAACGCGTTGCCGAACGCCTGGCGACCGCAGGGCGCGTCGTGTGGCGGGAGCTGTCGTTGCGCGCAAAGGTCAATGTCCATGCCGAGCCGACGCCTGACACTGCGTCCTTGACCGGCCGTGCGCTGTGGCCCGTGGACGCAATCGACGAAGGAGTGGCCGAGCGACCCATGGGCAAGACCACTTGGCGCATGGCCCGTCCGGATGTGTACTCGGTGCGGCACACCTCGGTCAAAGCCTATCTGCAACCGATGGTCCACGAGGTGAAGGTCAGTCGCGCCGACCTGTTGTCGGACCTGCGCCATGCAGCCAAACGAGAGTCGTATCAATGGCTGTCTTGCGAGACCTACTACGTGTTTCCGGCGAGCGTGGCCAAGCCGGAGGAGGTTCCGCCGGAGTTTGGTGTCTGGGTGTTGAACGGCACCGTCGAGAGCGGCACCCTTGACCTGGTTCGGCCTGCGCGGCACGCGCCGTGCAAGCTGCCGTTCGCTGTCTGGATGGCTTTAGCGAAGTCCACCCCTGCGCGCCTGGACGGTGAAGCCATGCAGCGCCAGCTGGGGGAGGCCGATGATTCGGAATCCAACGTTGACGACGC
>JACMOG010000092.1 GCA_014378125.1 Vitreoscilla sp.
GCCCGGCGGCCGGCTGGTGGCGCTGGTCGACGTCGCGACGCGCGCGCGCAAGGGCGCCGATGCGGGCCCGACGCTGCACCTGGCGTTGACCGACTGGCATGGCCCGGACGGCGACCCACGCGCCCGGCGCGCGCGGCTGCTGGCGCGCTGGCCCGCCGCCGAAGGCCTGGCCGCGCTGCCGCCCATCTTCACGACGCCGCGCTGGCCTTCGCCGGAGGCGGACGACGCCGAGCTCGTGCAGGCCGCCCACGCGGCGCGCGGGCAGGGCTGGAGCGGCCTCGTGCTGCGCCACGCCACGTCGGGCGCGGCCTGGGCCGTGCGCGCGCCGATCCACCGCGTCCGCGCGGCGCTGCAATACGTGCCCGGCGACGCGCTGGGCGCCAGCAGCGCGGCGGCGCTGTCGCTGGGCTTCGTGGATTGCGGCTTCGCGTTGTGGAACCGTCTCCCGCGATCCGAAGAGGAACAGCGCGCCGCCATGACCGCCGCCATGTCCGGCCAGTTCATCGATCCGCCGCCCGACGCGCCCGGTGTCGAGGGCCTGCGCCTGCTGCCGTTGGCCCGCGTGCCGATCGCGTTGCCCGACGCCGAGCTGCTGCGCCTGCACGAGTGGCTGCGCGCCAACGCCGGCCAGCGCTTCGGCGGCGTGCACGCGGTGGCGCCGGTGCAGGTGTTCGAGCTGGGCTTCATGGAGGTCCGCCCGAGCCGGCGCCACCGCATCGGCGCCACGCTGGCGGGCGTGACGGTGCTGCGCTGGCTGCTCGACGCGCCGCCCGGCGGCGCGCAGCTGGCCGACGACCTGTTCCTCACGCACTGACTTTGGCCTAGAGTGGGCCTCTCGACCGCAGACCTGCAGGAGACCCGCGTGGAGACCGACACCCCCCGACGCCTCTTCGATTCCCTCGAGTCGGGCATGCTGTGGTTCGACGACCAGCTGCGCATCGTCGACGCCAACCACGCGGCGCGCGAGGTGCTGGGCCTGCAGGAGCGCGCGTTCGGCGCTCGCATCGACGACCTGGGCTGGGCGCAGTCCGACGAGCACGGCATGCCGATGGCCGACGAGACGCGGCCGGTGGTGCGCGCGCTGAACGGCAGCGGCGAGATGACGTCGGGCATCGTCGTCGTGCGGACCGTCGACCAGGGCCGGCGCTGGCTGCGCGTGCGCGCCGTGCCCGTCGCCTCGCTGGGCGAGGGCCGCGGCCGCGGGGTGGTGGTGTCGTTCACCGATTTCACGCATGAGCACAAGGCGGCGGTGTCGCTGCAGCAGAGCGAGCAGCTGTTCCGGATGTTCGGCGACCACTCGCTGGACCTGATGTGGATCGTCGACCCGCGGACGCGCAAGCTGCTCTACATGAACTCGGCCTACGAGCGCATCTGGGGCCGGCCGGCGGCGCCGCTCTACGAGGATCTCGCGCACTGGCTGGACGGCGTCGGGCCGGCCGACCGTCCGATGGTGGCGGGCGCCGCGCTGCACACCAACGCCGCCGGGATGTACGAGACCGAGTACCGTGTGAACCGGCCCGACGGCCGCCTCGTGTGGATCCGCGGCCGCGGTTTCCCGCTGTTCGACCCCGACGGCCGGATGCGCTACATGGCCGGCTTCGCCGAGGACATCACGCTGGAGCGCGCGCACCGCGTGGCGCAGGAGCGGCTCGAGCGCATCGTGGCGACGGCGCCGGGCGCAGTGCATTCCTATTGCCTGGACAGCGCCGGCCGGGGGCACTTCATCTTCGCCAGCCCGGCCATCCACGACCTGCTGGGCGTGGACGCCACCACGCTGGTGGAGCGTCGCATCGACCTGCTTGCGCTGGTGCATCCCGACGAGCGCGAGGCGGTGGCCGACTCGCTGCGCGCCTCGGCCGACCTGGGCAGCGCGTGGCTGGCCACCTTCCGCGTGCCGCACACGCCCGCGTGCGAGCGCTGCATCGAGGCGCACTCGATGCCCGTGCGCGAGCCCGACGGCGGCGTCATCTGGCACGGGTTCTTCATCGACGTGACCGAGCGGCGCCGTGCCGAGCAGGAGATCCGTTCGCTCAACATCGACCTGGAGCAGCGCGTGGCGGCCCGCACGTCGGAGCTGGAGGCCAAGCACCGCGAAATGGAGGCGTTCACGTATTCGGTGTCGCACGACCTGAAGGCGCCACTGCGCGGCATCGACGGCTACAGCCGGCTGCTGCAGTCCGACCACGCGGACAAGCTCGACGAGGAAGGCCGCTTCTTCGTCTCGATGATCCGCAAGGCCACCACGCACATGGGCGACCTCATCGACGACCTGCTGGCGTACTCGCGGGTGGAGCGCGGCCGGCCCAAGCTGGGCCCTCTTTCACCGGCGTCCGTGCTGGCCAGCGTGCTCGATGGCGCGCAGGCCGAGCCGACCGCGGGCCAGGTGACGCTGACGCGCTCGGTGGAGGCCGGCCTGGTGGTGGTGGGCGAGCACGAGGGCCTCGTGCTGGCGCTACGCAACCTGCTGGACAACGCGCTGAAGTTCACCGCCGGCCGACCCGACCGCGCCATCGAGGTGGGCGTGCGCCGCAGCGCGGGCCATGCGCTGTTCTGGGTGCGCGACAACGGCCCGGGCTTCGACATGCGGTACCACGACCGCATCTTCGAGATCTTCCAGCGCCTGCACCGCGCCGAGGAGTATCCGGGCACCGGCGTGGGCCTGGCCATCGTGCGCAAGGCGGTCGAGCGCATGCATGGGCGGGTGTGGGCCGAGAGCGTCAAAGGGCAGGGCGCCACGTTCTGGATCGAGCTGCCCGCGGTCGAGCAAAGTCCGAACCTGTGACTTGATGCGCGCAATTGGCGCACCCCCCTCGAATGGGGGCGGGGCAAATGCCGTGTAAAAGCGCTTGCGTTTCGCTATGCTGGGCGAATGGAAGACCGTCGACCGATCCTGCTCGTCGAAGACAGCCCGATGGATGTCGACCTGACGCAGCGCGCGTTTGCCAAGCGCCACATCGTCAACACGCTGGAGGTGGCGCGTGATGGCGAGGAGGCGCTCGAGTGGATGGCGCGCTGGGACGCGGGCCACCCGCAGCCGGTGGTCATCCTCCTCGACCTGAAACTGCCGCGCGTCAGCGGCCTCGAGGTGCTGCGCCAGCTCAAGGCGCATCCCGAATACTGCCGCATTCCCGTCGTGGTGCTCACCACCTCGCGCGAGGACGCCGACGTCGCCTCGGCCTATGCGCTGGGCGTCAACTCCTACATCGTCAAGCCGGTCGAGTTCGAGAAGTTCATCGACGTGGCGGCGCAGATCGACCTCTACTGGTGCGTGCTGAACCAGCAGGTGGTCTAAGGCTCATGAAAGTTCTGTACGTCGAAGACAACGAACAGGACGCCGACCTGACCTGCCGGCGCCTGGATCGGCTCGCGCCCGACATCGCGCTGTCCACCAGCCACACGCTGGCCGACGCGCGGGTTCGCCTGGCCGCCGACGAGCTCGCCGGCGTGCTGCCGGACCTGCTGCTGGTGGACGTGCGCCTGCCCGATGGCAACGGGCTCGAGCTGCTGGGCGAGGTGCGCGAGCGGGGTCTGCCCATCGCCGTGGTGATGCTCACGGGCTCGGGCGACGAAGCGCTGGTGGTGACGGCGCTGCGCAGCGGCGCCGACGACTACATCGTCAAGGAGGGCTCCTACATCGACCGCCTGCCCGCCACGCTGGCGAGCGTGGTGGCCAACTCCCGTGCGGCCTCGGCGCTGCGCTCCACGCCCATCCGCGTGCTCTACGCCGAGCCGAGCGCGAGCGATGTCGACCTGCTGCAGCGCCACCTGGCGCGCTACGCGCCGCACGTGCACATCGAGGCCGTGGAAACCGCTCAGGAGGCGCTGGCGCGCCTGCCCCCGGCGGCGGAGCCGGGCCCCGACGTGCTGCTGCTCGACTTCAAGCTGCCCGACATGAACGCGCTGGACGTGCTGCACGAGCTGCGCCACGAGGGCGGATCGCGCCTGCCCATCATCGTCATCACCGGCCACGGCGACGAGAACAGCGCCGCGCAATCGCTCAAGCTCGGCGCCACCGACTACCTCGTCAAGCAGGAAGACCTGCTGCTGCGCCTGCCGGTGGCCATCGAGAACGCGTGGTACCGCGCGCAGCTGGAGCGCGAGCGCGGCGCGTTGCGCGAGAGCGAGGAGCGTTTCCGCCAGATGGCCGAGTCCATCGGCGACGTGTTCTGGCTGGGCGACCCGCTGCGCCATCGCGCGCTGTACGTGAGCCCGGCGTTCGAGCACATCTTCTGCATGCCCGTGGCGGCCGTCTACGCCGATTCACACGTCTGGCTGGATCACGTGCACGAGGACGACCGCGTGGCGGTGCGCGCGCGCATGGAC
>JACMOG010000962.1 GCA_014378125.1 Vitreoscilla sp.
ATTTCCAGCCTTTATGTCGGTTACCCATCGAGACCCATGTTGGAGCCGACGCTTCACCAGTGGTTTGGAGCCATGTTCCGGTGGGCTGGACAGAAATCGTGGGGCGCTCTTCGGTTTTGTCGCGGTAGCTGGATAGCGTCAAGCAGCGTGGCCGAATAAGCGACAACCAGCATGGCCGGTTTGCCAGGGGATGGATGTCGTCGGTTATCGGGTCATGAGGCGACCTCCTGGGTCTGGTTGTCGTTGTCACCGGATGGTTGTCGCTGGCGGTGAGCCTTGTCGTTGTCGCGCTGCAGCTTCTGGTCGCGAGCGGCCTGCTTGCCGCGGTAGCTCTCGACCTTGTGGAGCTCGAAGATCGTCGAGTGATGGACCAGTCGGTCAATCGCGGCGACGGTCATGCCGGGATCCGGGAAGACGTTGCTCCAGCCGGGGAACGGCTGGTTGGCGGTAATCAGGATGCTGCGGCGCTCGTAGCGCTCGGCGATCAGCTCGAAGAGCACGCTGGTTTCGGCCTGGTCTTTTCGGACGTACGAGATGTCGTCGAGGATTAGCAGGTCGTAGCGGTCGAGCTTGGCCAGCGCCTGCGGCAGGGCCAGGCTCTGCCGGGCCGCCTGCAGGCGCTGAACCAGCTCGCTCGTGCGCATGTAGAGCACGCGGTAGCCGGCATCGATCAGCGCATGCCCGATTCCGCATCCGACGTGGCTCTTGCCGACTCCGGGCGGGCCGAAGATCAAGACGCAGGCTCCCTTGTCGAGCCAGGCGTCGCCGCTGGCCAGCGCCATCACATGCGCCTTGGACAGCATCGGCACCTCGGCGAAGTCGAAGCTGCCGAGCGTCTTGGTCGGGTCCATCTGCGACTCCAGCCGGTGCCGCTCCAGGCGTCTCTTGGCGCGCTCAGCGATCTCGAGCTCGAGCAGCCCGCCAAGGAAGCGGCCGGCAGGCCAGCCTTCCTTGTCGGAGCGTTCGGCCAACTCCTGCCACAGCCGACCGATCGTCGGCAGGCGCAGTTCGTTGAGCATCATGGCGTTGCGTGCCGCGTCCTGCGACGCGCCGCTCATGCGGCCACCTCGATGCGTTCGTCATGGGCCAGCGGTTGCTGGCTCGGCAACAGCGCGTCGTAGATGCTCGCCGGCGGGATCTCGATCCGCACGTCAGCTGCCAGGGATCCCCGCACTCGATGCGGCGCGAACTCCTCGTGCAGCGCGTCGATGTCGGGCAAGTCTTGGCCCGCCAGCAACTCGTCCAGCCGTACGGCGAGCGCGCTCTCGACGCCGTCCATCGCAGCCATCTCGAGCAAGGCGACGATGGTCTTGCAAGCGTCGCGCTGCGGCAGCCGGCGCTCGAGCTGCTCCCAGGTGCGTCGATACGCTTCGCGCGGCAGCAGTTCATCGCGGAACACCAGGCTCTTGAACGCCTGCGGCTTGCGCTTGAGCGCTTCGACGAAGTGTCGGTAGTCGATCACCCGCGCGCGTCTGCTCGCGTTGCTGCGCACGCCCCGGGTCACCGTCAGGACCAGCGCGCCGGACAGGAAGCAGTCGAGCCGGTCACCGTAGAGCCGAACTTTGAGCCGATGGCCAATCAACCGGGACGGTGCGCTGTAGAGGACGCCGCAGACCGTGAACAGCCCGCATCGCGTGACGCGGGCCTCCTCCTCGACGAAGTCGGTCGTGCGCCGCTGCGGCAGGTCCTTCAATGCCGCGCGCTCGATGCGGAACGCCGCCGCGTGACGGCGGTTGCGACGCATCACGGCTTCGCGAACGAACGCGTCGTAGGTACTGCGGTCATCGAAGTCGCGGTGCCCGCGCAGCAGCAGCGCCTGCTCGATCGCCTCCTTCAGGTAACGGTGGGACGACTCGACGCTGCCGTTCTCGTGCCCGGCACCGCGGTTGTTGCGCGTGCCGACCATGCCGTAGTGGTCGATCAGATCGGTGTACCGGGCGGTGAAGTCGTCCTGCGCCGCCAGGTTCTTGAACGCGGCGGACAGGCTGTCGGTGCGGTGCTCCTTCGGCGTGCCGCCTGCCTGCCACAACGCGTTCTGCAGGCCGCGCGACAGCGCCTCGAAGCTCTCGCCGCCTTCGACCACCTCGGCATGTTCCCAACGCGAGAAGGCGAGAACGAAGTGATAGAGGTTGTGCGGGAACGCCAGCGCCGAGATCGTGACGCCCAGCGAGTTCATCGCCGTGAAGTCCGACAGCCCGCGGTCGCCGGGGGCGTGCTCCTGAGGGAAGAACACTTCCTTGGGCGGACCCTGCACGGCGCGCCACTGACGGATATGCCGCTGCAACGTCCGCAGCATGCCATCGCCGAATTGATCGGGATGATCGTCCTGCAGCTTGCGCAGCAGCGTGATCGCCATCAGCTTGGGCGCGCCCTGCAACAGTGGAACGATCTCGGCGTCCCACACGTCGGCAAATGGATCGGGCCGAGAACTCCAATAGCGGCGAGGAGATTGCGACGGCAACGACGGATTGCCATCGATGCGGCGCGCGCTGCGCTCGCTGATGCCGGCCTTGGCCGCGGCCAACTCCTGGGTCTTCTTCTTGCGGGGGTTCATATAGAGGCATACCTGCTGATCGGTGATTCGGGTACCCGGCACGGGACCGACCTCTTCTTGGGACCTGAACCCGCCATCGTGAACCCCACCAACCGGGCGCCGCCGGTGGCTCGTCGTCTGCGGCGGCTACGCCACCTTCGACTCCTCACCACCGGCCATCATGGTTGTCGTTCAGCCGGACAGGATGAGTGTCGCTGTCTAGGGTCACGAGCCACAAGACGGGAGACTGGGAAATCACGCCGTTTTGTGCAGATCTAGTACAGATCGCACAGCCCCGCCGAAGCGTAAAACCAAGGTTGCGAGTGCCGTG
>JACMOG010000963.1 GCA_014378125.1 Vitreoscilla sp.
CGGCGGCCGCCGCGCGAGCGGGCGCCGCGGCCGCGCGGTTCGCGCGCCTCGGGCTCGCCAGCGCGATGCACCACCGGCAGCACCTCGGGCGCGGCCGGAGCGTCGGTCGCGGCGTTGCCGCCCGAGCCCGACTCGGAGCCGGCGCTGCGGAAAACGAAGGCGTTGGACTTCTCGTCGCGGCCCATCTTCAGGAAGCCGCGTGCCTGCATCTCCTCCAGCAGGCCGCCGAAGCTGCGGAAGCCGTAGTACGACTCGGAGAAGTCGGGCTTGCGGCGCTTGATGGCCTCCTTGAGCACCGACGCCCAGATCTTGCCGCCGTCGCCGCGCTCGGAGTACAGCGCCTCGAAGGTCTGCGGCGCCAGCTCGACGGCCTTGTTCTTGCGGTTGTCGGCCTCGTCGCGGCGGCGGTCGTCCTCGGGATTGGCCGACGGCTGCGACGGACGGCGGCTGGGCGGTGCCGGCGGGCGCGCCTCGCGGCGGCTGGACTGGCGGCCGCTCTCACGCACGAGGTCGTCGTAGAAGATGAATTCGTCGCAGTTGGCGATCAGCAGGTCGGAGGGGGACTCCTTCACGCCCTCGCCGATCACCTGCTTGTTGTTCTCGCGCAGCTTCGACACCAGCGGCGAGAAGTCGGAGTCGCCGCTGATGATGACGAAGGTGTTGACATGCGACTTCGTGTAGCAGAGGTGGAGCGCGTCCACCACCAGCCGGATGTCGGCCGAGTTCTTGCCGGACTGGCGCACGTGCGGGATCTCGATCAGCTCGAAGCTGGCCTCGTGCATCTGCGCCTTGAAGCCCTTGTAGCGCTCCCAGTCGCAGTACGCCTTCTTCACGACGATGCTGCCCTTGAGCAGCAGGCGCTCGAGCACGAGCTTGATGTCGAATTTCTCGTGGTGCGTCTCGCGCACGCCGAGCGCGACGTTTTCGAAGTCGCAGAACAGCGCCATGCTGGTGACGTCGGGGGAGGTGGCCATGTGTTTTGTCCGTCTGGGAAAAGTGTTCTTGTGCGGCGTGCATTGCAGGGCGCGAAGCCCTGCATCATCACACGAAAGGTCGATCGGCCCAGGTCGAGTACGGCGCGGCCGCGAGGTTGGAATTGAAGTAGCGCGCGTCGTGGGTGACCTCGGCGCCCAGCCAGGGCGGCGGCTCGAAATGCGTCTCCTCGGAGGCCAGCTCGATCTCGGCCACCACCAGGCCCGCGTTGTCGCCCTCGAATTCGTCGATCTCCCAGGTGGCGCCGGCATGCACCAGCACGCGGCGCGTCTTGCGCACCAACGGGCCGTCGCACAGCGCCAGCAGCTCGTGCGCGTCGGCCACGGGGATGGGGTACTCGAACTCGGCGCGGGTGGCGCCCACGCTCGCGCCTTTCACGGTGAGCCAGGCCGCGTCCTCGACGACGCGCACGCGCACCGTGCGCTGCTTGTCGCGGTTGAGGTACCCCTGCGCGTACGCGGTGCCCGGCGCCTGGCGCCAGGCGTCGCCCACCACCAGGAACTTGCGTTCGATCTCGATGCCCATGAAGCCCGACCTTCCGTTGTCGCTGGCGTGCATTGTGGCGCGGGACGGTAGAGTGGCGACATGGACAAATCGACGAAGGACCGCATCGGCGGCGCGCTGCTGGTGGCCACCGGACTGTCGGTGGTGGTGGCCGGCGCGAGCTACGGCATGGGCTCGTTGCGCCAGATGGGATCGGGCTTCTTTCCGGCGGTGCTGGGGGCACTGATGGCCTCGATCGGGGCGGCGCTGCTGGCCAGCGCGCGCCGCGCGCCCGCCGGCGCGGCGTCCGCGCCGCTGCCCGAGATGGCCCACCTGGCCGGTCCGGTGGTGCAGTGGCGCGGCTGGCTGTGCATCCTCGGCGGCGTGGCGGCGTTCGTGGTGCTGGGCGAGCACGGCGGGCTGGTGCCGGCGTCGTTCGTGTCGGTATTCGTCGCGGCCATGGGCGACCGCGGCAACACGTGGCGCTCGGCGGCGGCACTGGCCGCGCTGATGACGGCGCTGGGCGTTGTCGTGTTCCATTTCGGCCTGCACCTGCTGCTGCCCCTGTTCACCTGGTAAGGCCATGCACGACAGCCTGATGCAACTGATGTACGGCTTCGGCGTGGCTCTGGCGCCCACCAACCTGATGTGGTCGGTGTTCGGCGTGCTGGTGGGCAACCTCATCGGGGTGCTGCCGGGCATGGGCCCGCTGTCGACGATCTCGATGCTGCTGCCCATCGTGTCCGTCATCGCGCCGGTGCCGGCCATCCTGATGCTGGCGGGCATCTTCTACGGCTCGCAGTATGGCGGCGCCATCGGCGCCATCCTGCTGAACCTGCCCAGCCACCCGCCGCACGCGGTCACCTGCCTGGACGGCTATCCGCTCACGCGGCAGGGCCGAGGCGGGGCGGCGCTGGGCATCACGATGATGGCGTCGTTCTTCGCGGCGTCGGTGGGCATCGTGGTGATGATCTTCCTGTCGCCGCTGCTGGTGCGGGCGGCCAACAGCTTCGGGCCGGCCGACATCTGCGCCATCATGCTGCTGGGGCTGCTGGCCGGCGCCACCATGGCGCGCGGCTCGCCGCTGAAGGGCGTGGCCATGACGCTGTTCGGCCTGCTGTGCGGCACCGTGGGCACCG
>JACMOG010000964.1 GCA_014378125.1 Vitreoscilla sp.
ACGCGCAGGCCTGGCGCGCCGCGCGCCTGGTGGTGGACACCGGCGTCCACGCCATGGGCTGGACGCGCACGCAGGCCATCGACGACATGGTGGGCAGAGCCGGGCTGCCGCGCCCCGACGCCGAGGCCGAGGTCGACCGGTACTACGTGCGGCCCGGCCAGGCGCTGGGCTACAAGCTGGGCGAGCTGCAGATCCTGAAGCTGCGCAAGGCCGCGCACGACGCGCTCGGCGAGCGCTTCGACCTGCGCGCGTTCAACCAGGAGGTGATCGACCATGGCGCCCTGCCGCTGCCGGTGCTCGAACGCGTGATCACGGCCTGGATCGCGCGCGTGCGCAGCGCACCGCCGGGGGCGGACGCGCGATGATGCGCCGCCTCTGGCTGCTGTTCGCGCAGGCGGTCACCGTCTTGCTGGCGGTGGTGCTGGTGCTGGCCACGTGGAAGCCTCAGTGGTGGGCGTCCGAGCGCGCGCGCGAGCTCGCGGGCACGCCGGCACTCGTGGCGCCCGCGCCGCGCTCACCGGCGCCCGAGCCCGCCGCCGCGCCCGCGCTGCCCGGGCACGCCCGCGCCTCCAACAGCTTCGCTGCCGCGGTGCGGCGCGCGGCGCCGGCGGTGGTGTCGATCACCGCCAGCAAGAGCACGCTGCGCAAGCCATCGGCCAACTGGCAGCGCGACTTCTTCGGCGGCGGCCGCAACCAGGCGCAGACGGGCCTGGGCTCGGGCGTGCTGGTGTCGGCCGACGGCTACCTGCTGACGAACCAGCACGTGGTGGACGGCGCCGACGACATCGAGGTGACGCTGTCGGACGGTCGCTCGGCCAGCGCCAAGGTGGTGGGCACCGACGTCGACTCCGACCTCGCGCTGCTGAAGATCGCGCTCGACAACCTGCCGGTGATCCCGTTCGGCAACATCTCGCAGCTGTCGGTGGGCGACCCGGTGCTGGCCATCGGCAACCCGTTCAACGTGGGCGAGACGGTCACCTCGGGCATCGTCAGCGCGCTCGACCGCAACCAGCTGGGGCTGTCCACCATCGAGAACTTCATCCAGACCGACGCGGCCATCAACCCGGGCAACTCGGGCGGCGCGCTGGTGGACGGCGAGGGCCGGCTGGTGGGCATCAACACGGCCATCTTCTCGCGCAGCGGCGGCAGCATGGGCATCGGCTTCGCCATCCCGGTGGACATCGCGCGCGAGGTGATGGACGCGCTGATCCGCGACGGCCAGATGACACGCGGCTGGATCGGCGTGCAGCCGCGCGACCTCACGCCGGAGTTCGCCGACAGCGTCCAGCTGCCGGTGCGCGAGGGGGTGCTCGTTACCGGGGTGCTGCGCGAGGGTCCGGCGGCGCAGGCGGGCTTGAAGCCCGGCGACGTGGTGACGGCGATCGGCGGCGTGAAGATCACCAACACGGCGCAGTTGCTGCGCGCCGTCGGGGCGCTGAAGCCGCCGGCCAGGGCGGTGCTGGAGGTGCAGCGCGGCAGCAACGCCATGACGCTCAGCGTGCCGGTGGCCAAGCGTCCGGCGGCGCGCACGCGCGATCCGGACGACGGACGCTAGCCGCCCTTTGCAGGCCGCCCGAGCGCGAGGCGTGCCTCGTCGGTCGCTTCGTGCTCGAACGCGGGCTGCAGATGATCGATATCGGCCCTGCTCAAGCCGATCGCGGTACTGGCGGCGACGGCCTTCCAACCTTCGACCGCCTCGAGCACTTCCGCGAGGACGTTCAGCGCCTGCCCAGGGGCGAGGCGAAAGATTGCCGCGTCATCCAGCAGCATCCGCACCGAGTCGATCGGGCCCACGGCGGCGGTCAGGAGCGTCTTCGATTCGCGCAGCTTGCCGGGCATTGGATTGAGGTCGAACGCCGGCGAAAGAGCCCACTGGCGCGCGCCTGCGTAGAGGAAACCGTGGTTCTGCAGGTGATCGTCGACGTTCGTGATGAGGAGCCCGAACAGCAGGCGGCGCCAGAGCTGGCGTGCGTCCTCGATCGGCGTCGGGCTGTGGCGCTGGATCGCCTCGACGATCTCGTCGTAAGCATGGTCGTCCTGGCGGGACGCCTGCAGCATCGACGCGGCTGAAAGATAGGGGATGCGTTCGTCGGCGTCGGTACGGTCGAACCGGGCGATGACGGCCACGGGCGTGCTGCCGATCATGGCCACGCGCGCCGGGGCCGCGTCGATTCCGGCTCGCCTGGCGAGGTGCAACGCGAGCACCTCCGCGCGCGTGACGTCGTAGGTATCGCCGACGCTCGGGAACTTGCCCAGCGAGAGGCGACCGTCGTCGTCGATGAAGGTGCACTTCGGGCGCATGCCCCCGAGTGACGTGCCCTTGCCTTGCAGGTAGCGAAGGTCTTCTGCCGTCTCGACGCGGTCCTCGATGGCCCGACTCGCCCGGTACATGCTCTCGAGCTCCAGCAGGGGCGGCGTGTGCCGCCGCCCTTCCTGCGCGCTCCCCAGACAGTCGCCATCCCGGCACAGGCGCAGCGCGCCCATGCGGCTGAAGTCATCCACCGCGCACAGGAAATCAAGCTCGGTCAGGGGCGGGAGCTGCGCGTCGCGGCGCCGGCGGTGTGCGTGCGCCCGCTCGATGACCCGACGACCCCAGGCATCCGGCGCGGTGTCGCCGAGGGCAAGGGGAAAGACCGAATCGACTGGCGAGGGCGCACGTCGCGCGATGTAGCCAGGCGCCAGGGAAAGGTCGGGAGACACCTCGAAGTTGTCAGTGGCCGCCAACCAGGAGTCAGCGTAGGCGAACTGCGCGATCTCGCGCCGACCCTGCTGGGTGAAGACGAGCTCGCCCACTGAAATGCCTGCGGATCCCAGGTGAATCTCCACCGTGGTTCTGTTCGCTGTTCTTTGTGGGCCAACGGCCTTTCGAGGCATGAGCCTGCCCTTCAGAACGACCTACGCGGCTTGGCGCGGTTGCGCACGCGCTGAGGAAGATGCTCGTCGGCCAACACCAGGCCGATGTCGTCCTCGGAGGAATCGAGCAGGTTGCCGAGTTTCTGGAGTTCGCCGAAGAAGTGCAACGCGCGCGCCAAAAAATGGAGGGGAACCCGGGGATCGCCGGCTTCCATGCGCTTGACCGTGTTGAGCGACGCGCCGATGCGCTCCGCGAGCGACTGCTGCGTCACGTTGCGTCGCCGGCGCGCTCGGTTGAGGTCTTCCCCCAGCTTCTCGATCGCCTTCACGACCGGCGCAGGCAGCGCAGAAGCCGGTTTACGGCTCTGCTGGGGAACGTCAGGTCGGTTGGAGGCTTCCATCAGGGCCATTGTAGGCCTCCATCTGATTTCATAACAGTGTGGTCAGAAAAAACAAAGGCTCCCGCAGGAGCCTTTGTCTTGACTAAAGGGCCTCATGGAAGCCACCGACGCAAGTGCGACGAACGGGTTCAATGGCCCTCGGCGGCCGAATCCGGCGCCTGCGTGCTGCGGATGAACAGCGGCACCACCAGGATGCCCACCTCGTACAGCAGGATCATGGGCACCATCAGCGCCACCATCGAGCCCGGATCAGGCGGCGCCACCAGGCCGGCCACGCCGGCCGCGCAGACCCAGTAGTAGCTGCGGAACTTGCGCAGCTGCTGCACCGTGACGATGCCCAGGCGCGCGACGATCACCACCGCCACCGGCACCTCGAAAGCCACGCCGAAGGCCAGGAACATGGTGAGCACGAAGTCGAGGTAGGCCTCGATGTCGGGGCTCACCGTCACCGAGGTGGGCGCCATCTGCTGGATGGCCGGGAAGGCCTTCTTGAACACGATGAAGTAGCAGAACGCCACGCCGCAGTAGAACAGCAGCGTGCTGGTGACCACGAGCGGCATCACCAGCCGCTTCTCGTGCTTGTAGAGGCCCGGGGCAACGAACGCCCACACCTGGTACAGCACCCACGGCAGCGCGATGCCGAACGCCACCAGCACCGTCACCTTGATCGGAATGAGGAACGGCGAGACCACGCCCACGGCGATCATGTGCGCGCCCTGGGGCAGCGCGACGATCAGCGGCTGGGCCAGGAAATCCCACAGCCGGCGCGGGCCGGGCCAGGCGGCCAGAGCGCCGAAGACGATGGCGACGCCCCACACGCTGCGCAGCAGCCGGTCGCGCAGCTCGATGAGGTGCGCGACGAAAGGCTGCTCGGTGCCGGCCAGCTCGTCTTCGGAAGGGGTCGCCATGGGTCAACGGCTCAAGAGAGGGGGAACGGACGGAGGCCGCTCCCGGAGTTCACAGGCCGCCACTGCTGCGGCGGGGTCGGAAGCGTGCCACCCGCGCGGCACCCGACTGGGCATGGGTGCGCACGCCCGCGTGCTGCTTGAACCAGGTGGGCATCGCGCTGCGCTTCAGGCGCCAATTCTTGCGCGGCGCCTTGTAGGCCGGGGCCTTGGCCAGTTCAAGCGGTCGCATGGCGGCGGCGTCGGAGACGCCGGCGACGCCGGGCTCGCCGAACTCGCCCGGGTCGCGCAGGCTGCGTTGCACGTGGTCGTGCACGTCGCGCGCGGCGCCCTCGAACTGCGACTTCATCTTGGCGAGTTCTTCCACCTCGATGGAGCGGTTGACCTCGGCCTTGACGTCGGCCACGTAGCGTTGCGCACGGCCGAGCAAGGTGCCCACCATGCGCGCCACGGCCGGCAGGCGCTCGGGGCCGATGACGATCAGGGCGATGCCGCCGACGATCGCCAGCTTGGTGACGCCGATGTCAAACATTCAGGCGGGCACTCGCGGTCGAGGCGATGGGAGCGCTCAACGGCGCGTGGCGTCGACGTCGATCGTCTCGCCCGCGGCGCGGTGCTCGGGAGCGACCACTTGCTGCACCGGCGGCTCGCCGGCCTTGGTCTCGCCGTCCTTCATGCCGTCCTTGAAGCCCTTGACGGCGCCGCCGAGGTCGGAACCGATGTTCTTGAGCTTCTTCGTGCCGAAGATGAGCACGATGATGACGAGAAAGATGATCAGGTGAGTGGTCGAGATACCCATGACGGGCCTCCTTGGGGTCGGGCGGCACGCGCAGCGGACTGCGGATGCGTGGAAACCCCATTCTAGTGGATCCGCATGTCCGGCTCTCGACGAGCCGCCCGCATCACCCCTTGGCCCAAGGGCGCGGGCCGCCGATGGCGTGCAGGTGCAGGTGGGGCACCTCCTGCATGCCGTCCTTGCCGGCGTTGGCGATGATGCGGAAGCCGTTGGTGACGCCGCATTCCAGCATCAGCCGGGGAATGAGCGCCATCATCCGGCCGAGCAGCGGCGCGTCGGCCGCCACCACCTCGGCCATCGACACGATGTGGCGCTTGGGGGCCACCAGGAAGTGCACCGGCGCCCAGGGCGCGATGTCGTGGAACGCGATCATCTCGTCATCCTCGTACAGCTTGCGCGACGGGATCCTGCCGTCGACCAGCTTGCAGAACAGGCAGTTGGGGTCGTGGGACATCGGGTTCTCCGAGGGGAGGTTCAGGGCTTGGGCTCGTCGGCGTCGCGCTGCTGCGACTTGCGCAGCGCGAACTCCTCGAGGCCCGACAGGCCCTCGCGGCGCTCGAGCTCGCGCAGCACGTCGGCCGGCGCCAGGCCGAAGTGGCTCAGCGCGATCATCGAGTGGAACCACAGGTCGGCCACCTCGTAGACGATCTTCTTCGGGTCGCCGTCCTTGGCGGCCATCACGGTCTCGACGGCCTCCTCGCCCACCTTCTTCAGGATGGCGTCGGTGCCCTTGTCGAACAGGCGCGCCACGTAGCTGGCGGCCGGGTCGCCGCCATTGGCCGGCTTGCGCGATTCGATCACCGCGGCGAGGCGGGCCAGGCTGTCGTTGCTGGTCATCTGTAGATGCTTTCGGGATCCTTGAGAACCGGTTCCACCGGCGTCCACTGGCCGTCCACCAGCTTCTGGAAGAAGCAGCTGTGGCGGCCGGTGTGGCAGGCGATGCCGGGCTCGTGGCCCAGCTGCGTGACCTGCAGCAGCACGACGTCGTTGTCGCAATCGAGACGCATCTGGTGCACCTGCTGCACGTGGCCCGACTCCTCGCCCTTGGCCCACAGCTTCTGGCGCGAGCGGCTCCAGTACACGGCGCGCTGCGTCTGCGCGGTAAGCGCCAGCGCCTCGCGATTGGCCCACGCGAACATCAGCACGTCACCGGTGCCGCGCTCCTGCGCGATCACCGGCACGAGGCCGTCGCGATCCCATTTCACTTCGTCGAGCCAGGTCATGGCGCCAGTGTATGCGTGGCGCCCGTGACCCCGCGCTCCAGCGCGAACCATTCCAGCACGGGGATGGTGCCGGGCAGCACGGGCACGCTGGCCACCGGCAGCGTCTCCCAGGCCATGGTCTGGCCCTCGCGCATCTCGAACTCGCCCGTCCAGTCGGCCACCTTGCAGAAGTTGAGGCGGACGCGGGCGTGCGGGTAGTCCATCATCAGCACGTGCCAGGGCTGCGCGGCGCCGATGACGATGCCGATCTCCTCGTGCAGCTCCCGCCGCAGCGCCTGCTCCACCGTCTCGCCGGCCTCGAGCTTGCCGCCCGGGAACTCCCAGTAGCCGGCGTAGACCTTGCCCGGCGGCCGCGACGTGAGCACGAAGCGGCCCTGGGCGTCCAGCAGCACGCCCACCGCCACCTCGGTGACGGGGCGCTCGCCGTAGTGCGACGGCGCGTCCTCGGAGGCCACGA
>JACMOG010000965.1 GCA_014378125.1 Vitreoscilla sp.
CACCAAGAGCGACAAGGCCATCAAGGCCCAGCAGAGCGTGATGGGGTTCCTGCTGATCAACCATCCGCTCGATTGCCCCATTTGCGACCAGGGCGGGGAATGCCAGCTGCAGGACCTGGCTGTCGGCTACGGCGGTTCGGCCTCGCGCTACACCGAAGAAAAGCGCGTGGTGTTCCACAAGCCCGCGGGCCCGCTGATCTCCATGGAAGAGATGAGCCGCTGCATCCACCGCACCCGCTGCGTGCGCTTCGGCCAGGAGGTGGCCGGCGTCATGGAGCTGGGCATGGCCCATCGCGGCGAGCACGCCGAGATCCAGACCTTCGTCGGCCGCTCCATCGACTCCGAGCTCTCGGGCAACATGATCGACATCTGCCCCGTTGGCGCGATCACGTCCAAGCCGTTCCGCTACCAGGCCCGCACGTGGGAACTCTCGCGCCGCCGCAGCGTCAGCCCGCATGATTCGGTGGGTGCCAACCTGGTCGTCCAGGTCAAGAACAACCAGGTGCTGCGCGTCGTTCCCTACGAGAACGAAGACGTCAACGAGTGCTGGATCGCCGACCGCGACCGCTTCTCGTACGAGGCGCTCAACTCCGACGCCCGCCTCACCGCCCCGATGATCAAGCAGGGCGGCCAGTGGCAGACGGTCGACTGGCCCACCGCGCTCAACTACGTCGTCGACGGCGTCAAGCGCGTCAAGGGCGAGTTCGGCGTCGCCGGCATCGGCGCGCTGGGCCACGCCGGCTCCACGGTCGAAGAACTGCACCTGTTGGCCAAGCTCGTCCGCGCGCTCGGCAGCGAGAGCGTCGACCACCGCACGCGCCACGCCGACTTCACGCACACCGGTGGCGTGCGCTGGCTGGGCACCTCCATCGCATCGCTGACCAAGCTCGATCGCGCGCTGGTGGTGGGCTCGTTTCTGCGCAAGGATCACCCGCTGTTCGCGCAGCGCCTGCGCCAGGCCACGCGCCAGGGCGCCGAGATCCACAGCATCAACGCGCTGGCCGAAGACTGGCTGATGCCCGTCGCCACGCAGCTCACCGTGGCCCCCAGCGGCTGGGTGGGCGCGCTGGCCGACATCGCCCATTGCGTCGCCAAGGCCAGCAACGGCACCGCGCCGTTCGCCGGCGAATGCTCGCCGCAGGCCGAGGCCATCGCCGCCTCGCTGCTCAATGGCACGGCCCGCGCCGTGCTGCTGGGCAACGCCGCCGCGCAGCATCCGCAGGCCCCCGTGCTCCTGGCGCTGGCCAAGTGGATCGCGGGCGCCACCGGCGCCACCGTGGGCTACCTCGGCGAAGCCGGCAACAACGTCGGCGCGCAGCTGGTCAACGCGCTGCCCGGCGCCGGCGGCCTGAACGCCGGCCAGATGCTGTCGCAGCCGATGAAGGCGCTGTTCCTGCTCAACGTCGAGCCCGAGCTCGACGCCGCCAACGCCGCCGCCGCGCGCGCCGCCCTCGGCGGTTCAGGCCTGGTGGTCGGGCTCACGCCGTTCCGCAACGCCGCCGCCGACGTCGCCGACGTGCTCCTGCCGATCTCGCCGTTCACCGAGACCGCTGGCACGTTCGTCAACGCCGAAGGCCTGGTGCAGTCGTTCCAGGGCGTGGCCCGTCCGCTGGGCGACACCCGCCCGGGCTGGAAGGTGTTGCGCGTGCTGGGCGACATGCTGGGCCTGCCGGGCTTTGGCCAGCAGTCGTCCGAAGAGGTGCTGGCCGAGGCGCTGGGCGATCGCACGACCCTGGCCTCGCGCCTGTCCAACGACGCGAGCCTGCCCACGGGGCTGCCCACCGAGGCCGCCAGCGGTTTCGAACGCATCGCCGACGTGCCCCTCTCCTCGACGGACAGCCTGGTGCGCCGCGCGCTGTCGCTGCAGCTCACCGCCGACGCCCGCGCGCCGCAGGCCTCGCTGCCCGCCCAGCTGTGGG
>JACMOG010000966.1 GCA_014378125.1 Vitreoscilla sp.
GGCTCCGCCCCGTGGCAGCCCTGCACGGCCCGTCGCGCCGTGCGATGCAGGCCGGCGGCCCCGCGGCGCCCCGAGGCGATGCGCGAGACCGGCGCTCCGGCAGAGGACGCCCGGGCGCGCTGGCCGTCGTCCACCGGCACGGGCGCGCGGCCCGGGTATGCCTCGCTGTCGTTGCGCCCGGCGATCCAGCGCGAACGCACGGTCTCCAGGCCGCGCCGCAGGTCGATCAGCGCGGTCGGGTCGGTGTACGGGCCCGAGGTGTCGTAGACGGTGACCTTCTCGCCGTTGGTGAGCGCGATCTCGCGCATCGGCACGCTGACGCCCGGCTGCAGGCCCTGCACGCGCACCTTGCGCGACGCGGGCAACGGCTGGCGGGAGGTGGACGCGGCATGGCCGCCATCCGTGGCGGGGGGCTGCGGGTCGGTCTGCGCGGGAGGGGCGTGCGGAACGGAAGGCAAGGTCATCGGGGCTCCGGTCAAAGGGAAGACGCTTTGCTCCGGACGGTGCTCCGACCTTGTGCGGGCACGCCTGGACGGCGATGCCCCCGCGGGCCTGTGCAGCTCTCCTTACGCCGGTACTAGCCGGTTCAAGTTCTCGGGTTCGACCTGGTTCACCCATCCATTGGTCGTCTCAGCATCTCTTGTCGGATGCACCCCGGAGCAGAGCTGAGTTTACGACGTGACCGCGTCTCTGCAATGACTATTTCAGGGTATCGATAGACACGGGACGGGGTATCGAAATAGTCAGACTATCGCGCCGTCGGCTGCAGTGACCGGTGTGCCGCCGCGGGCCTACGGCCGTCCCGTGAAAGCCGCGTCGTAGGCGCCGGCCGAGAAGCCGTCCAGCGTGTGCCCGTCCACCACCAGCACCGGCACGCCGCCGCCGCCGCCGCTGGCCTGGGCCAGCGCGGCGGTGCCGCCGGGGGCGTCGATGTCGACGTTGGTGTAGGCCACGCCATGGCCTACCAGCCACGCCTTGGCCTGCTTGCAGTAGCCGCACCAGACCGCCGAATAGAGCGTGACGCCCTTGCCGGCGCCCGCCACCGGCGCGCCGGCGGGGTGGGTCTTGCGGAACTGCTCCATGTACGAGGCCGCCGGGGCCGGCAGCGCGCTGCTGGCCAGCTCGAACTTCATCGTCTTCTGCAGCTTGCCCGCGGTGGGCGGCTGGTCGCTGTAGACGATCCTGCCATCCGGGCCGACCGACTTGTAGACCGTCTGCGCGGGCACGCCCACGCTGGCCGCGAGGGCGCAGGCCAGCAACAGGGCACGGGATCGACCGGGATGGTTCATGGAAGGCTCCGAAGGCCTGTGGATCATAGCGAGACTGCGTCGACAATGGCCGCATGGCCTCGACTCTTCCGCCGACCCCGCCGCCTGCCGTCCGCCATCCGTACTGGATCCTCGCCTCCGTGTGCCTGCTGGGCCTCATGAGCACCATCGGCGTGTCGATGCCGTACCCCATCCTCGCGCCCATCTTCGTCAGCGGCCCGGTGGACGCGTTCACGCACTTCGGCGGCCTGCCGCCCTCCGTGCTGATGGGCATGGCGCTGGCGGCCAATCCGCTGGGCATCCTGATCGGCAGCCTGGTGTCCGGACCGCTGTCCGACCGCCATGGACGCCGGCTGGTGCTGGCCGTCACGCTGGTGGCCACGATGGCGGGCCACCTGCTCACCGCCGCGGCGCTGGTGGCGCGCAACTACCCGCTGTTCGTGCTGGCCCGCTTCGCCACGGGCCTGGTGGAGAGCAACACCGCGGTGGCGCGCGCGATGCTGGCCGACCTGCACGCGCAGATCGACCGCACCCGCGCGTTCGCGCTGCTCAACGCCTGCATGTACGCCGGCTGGCTGCTGGGCCCGCTGGTGGGCGGGCTCACGCTGCCGCTGGGCGAGGCGGTGCCCTTCGTGCTGGCCGCGGCCATGACGCTGCCCTGCGTGGCCATCCTGTTCCTCGGGCTGCCCTCCGCGTCGGCGCGCACGGGCGTGGCGCCGCCGCGCCGCAACGTGCTGGCGCTGCTGCGCGCCGACCGCGCGCTGGCCACGATGTTCGGCCTGCAACTGGCCTACACGCTGGCGCTCAACACGCTCTACGAGTTCTCGCCGCTGTGGATGCTGCAGAACGCCGGCTTCGGCAGCCGGGGCATCGCGCTGGTGACCGCGGGCCAGTGCGGGATGATGACGCTCACCAGCGTGTTGGCCGGGCGCTTCGGCGGTACGCGCGGGCATCCGCTGCGGCGCGCGTCCACGTGGGCGCTGGTGGCCGCCGGCTGCCTGAGCCTGATGGCGGTGCTGCCGGGCCACCTGGGCATCTTCGTGATCGTGGCCATGGGCTTTCCCACCGCGATGTACAACGCGGTGATGCCGGCGTGGATGTCGGAGCGCTTCGCCGAGCACGGGCAGGGCCGCGTCATGGGCTTGCTGTCGACGATCTTCTGCGTGTCCAACGTGGCGGTGGCGCTGGCCGGCGGCTGGATCGCGCTGCTGTCCACCCGCTGGATCATGGCGCTCGGCGGCGTCGCCGCGGTGGCCTCGGCCTTGTGGTTGCTGCGGCTGGCGCGCACGGAGGCCGCCCGCCCGATGACCGCCCTGTCGGTGTCCGGGTAGCTGCGGGCGCGCACGCCGATTGCCGAGCTGAATCCGGATCGCACGCGGGATCGTATCCATAGTGAGCACGAACCGCAGCCATTCGAGGAGTCTCCATGTCGCCTACCACCGCCCGCGCCTTCGGCTGGGTCGAACAAGGCCTGGTGCCGGACCGCGTCGTCCGGCTGGGCATCCGCCGCCTCCTCAAGGAGCGCCTGGCCGAGTTGCGCGTCGACGACGCCGAGGTCGCCGAGGAGGCCAACCAGGCCTTCATCGACGGGATGCGGCGCGCGCCGATCGCGCTGGTGCCCGAGAAGGCCAACGAACAGCACTACGAGGTGCCGGCCGAATTCTTCGCCAGCGTGCTGGGCCCGCATCGCAAGTACAGTAGCTGCCACTGGGGCCCGGGCGTGGAGACGCTGGCGCAGGCCGAGGCCGAGGCGTTGCGCGTCACCTGCGAGCGCGCCGGCCTGGTCGACGGCCAGGACGTGCTGGAGCTCGGCTGCGGCTGGGGCTCGTTGAGCCTGTGGATGGCCGACCACTACCGCGGGAGCCGCATCACCGCGGTGTCCAACTCGCACTCACAGCGCCGTCATATCGAGCGCGAGGCCAAGGCCCGCGGCCTCGCGAACCTGCAGGTGATCACCCGCGACGTCAACGAGTTCGAGACCGAAGCCGGCCACTACGACCGCGTGGTGTCGGTGGAGATGTTCGAGCACCTGCGCAACTGGCCGCACATCTTCGCGCGCGTGGCCGGCTGGCTGAAGGCCGACGGCCACTTCTTCATGCACGTGTTCGCGCACCGCGGCGCGCCTTACGAGTTCGTCGAGCGCGACGAGACCGACTGGATGAGCCGCCACTTCTTCTCGGGCGGCATGATGCCCGGCGACGACCTGGCGCTGAACTTCCAGGACGACCTGCGCCTGGCGCGGCGCTGGCGCTGGGACGGCACGCACTACCAGAAGACCTCCGAGGCCTGGCTGCGCAACATGGACGACGCGCGCGACGAACTGATGCCGATGATGACCGCCACCTACGGCGCCGCGGCCGACGTGTGGTGGCAGCGCTGGCGCCTGTTCTTCATGTCGGGGGCCGGGCTGTTCGGCCACGACGGCGGGCAGCAGTGGTGGGTGAGCCACTACCTGTTCTCGAAGCGCGCGTGAACCTCGCGCACGCGTCGCCGCCCACGGTCGCGCCCCCGCACGACGCGGGCGGGCCATCGCGCACGCGCCAGCTCGTCAATTTCGTGGTCTTCGAGGCCGCGTGGTTCGCCTGCATCGTGGGCGTGGCGCGCGGCGAGCCGGGCTGGGGCACGCTGGTCGTGATCGCGGCGATCCTGTGGCACGTGGCCGTCTCGGCGCGGCCGTCCACCGAGCTTGCGCTGGTGGGCCTGCTCGCGGCCATCGGCCTGGTGGCGGAGTCGGCGGTGGTCTCGCAGGGCCACGTCGTCTACCCCAACGGCCAGCCGCTGGCCTGGGTGGCGCCATACTGGATGGTGGCGCTGTGGGCCGAGTTCGCCATCGCGCTGAACGTGACGTTGCGGTGGCTCAAGCGCCGGCCGGTGCTGGCCGGCGTGCTGGGCGCCGTCTTCGGGCCGCTTTCCTTCATGGGGGGCGTGCGGCTG
Source organism: Vitreoscilla sp. (assembly GCA_014378125.1). The sequence goes on from JACMOG010000966.1 coordinate 4,203, forward strand.
GGTGCGGCGCGCTTCGTCGACGAGCCGGCGGCGCTCGTCACGCTGGCCGTCATGTGGGCGGTGTTGATGCCGCTGGTGATGTGGCTGTCCGATCGTCTCGACGGCGTGGCCGCCGTGCCGTCTTCTTCCGGGAACCCCGATGCCTGATCTCGATTCGTTGTTGCACGTCGCCCTGGGCGGGTTGGTGCCGATCGCCGTGCTGGCGTTGCTCACCTGGGCCGCCAGCGTGGTGCGGCACGACGCCAGCCTCGTCGACCGCATGTGGTCGCTGATGATCGCCGCCCCGATGGCCGCCTACGCGATGCAGTCGGGATGGACCAGCCCGCGCGCCATCGCGGTGATCGTGCTGGTGGCGGCGTGGGGCGTGCGGCTGGCGGCCTACATCACGTGGCGCAACTGGGGGCACGGCGAGGATCGCCGCTACCAGGAGATCCGCAAGCGCAACGAGCCGAACTTCGCGTTCAAGAGCCTCTACCTGGTGTTCGCGTTGCAGATGGTGCTCGCGTGGATCGTGTCGGCGCCCACGCTGGCGGCGCTGGTGGGCGACCGCGCGTTCGGCGTGCTGGATGTTCTCGGCATCGCTGCGGCGCTGGTCGGCTTCCTGTTCGAGGCCGTCGGCGACGCGCAGATGGCCGCCTTCAAGGGCGATCCCGCCAACAAGGGCCAGGTGATGGACCGCGGCCTGTGGCGCTGGGCTCGGCATCCGAACTACTTCGGGGAGTGCTTGTTCTGGTGGGGCATCTGGGCGGTCGCGCTCGGCGCCGGCGGCCTGGCCCCGGCGTGGGCTGTGCTGTCGCCCGTGCTGATGACGCTGCTCCTGTTGAAGATGTCCGGCGTGGGGCTGCTGGAAAAGGAC
>JACMOG010000967.1 GCA_014378125.1 Vitreoscilla sp.
CCCGGCCCCATCGCGAGGGTGCAGAAGAAGACGGGCTGGACGGCGCCGTGGGTCGACCTGTGGGAAGTGAACGAGGCCTTCGCGGCCGTCACCATGGCCGCCATGAAGGAGTTCGACCTGTCGCACGACATCGTCAACGTGCATGGCGGCGCCTGCGCGCTGGGCCACCCGATCGGCGCCTCCGGCGCGCGCATCGTGGTGACGCTGCTGGGCGCGCTGCGCAAGCAGGGCAAGAAGCGCGGCGTCGCGGCGCTGTGCATCGGTGGCGGCGAAGCCACGGCCATGGCGCTGGAATTGCTGTAACCGGCCGGTAACTCCAGCGAGCTTGCAACCACGGGTAACGCCGAAGGGCAATACCCCATCGGGGATTCGGACTGGCACACTGCGTGCCTTCCACATGACTGCGAAACGCTTTCCGCCCTCACCCGGCACCCTCCAGGAAAGCGGCTTCGACCGTCCGCACCCGCTGAAAGCTCACGCCATGAACATGACCGAACCCTCCACGATCATCGCCGACGAGGCCGCCATCGCCGCCTTGGTGAAAGTGGGCGAGCGCATCGAGCACGTCGCGCACTACACGCGCGAGGACATCTCGCGCTTCGCGATGCTCACGCTCGACTCCAATCCCGTCCACCACGACCGCGAGGCGGCCATGCAGGCGGGACTGTCCGACGTCATCGCCAGCGGTCAGCAGACCTCCGCCCTGATGAGCGGCCTGGCCGCCACGTACTTCTCGCGCGCCGGCGACGGCATCGCGCGCTCGATGCTGTGCCTGCACTTCAACTTCGCCTACCGCGAGCCCATCTTCGCGGACTCCGACGTCACCATGCGCTGGGTGGTCTCCAGCACCGAATGGAACGCCAGCCTGGACGGCGTGATCGCGCAACTCGAAGGCAAGGCGACCATCGCCAATGCACTGGCAGTGATCGCTCGCGGCACGGTGCTGGTGCGTCGCGCATCATGACGGTGAGCGGACGTCCATGGCCCTGAATCGCTGGCTGTTGCGTCCGCGAGTCATGGGCTGGATCGCCGCCGCGGTCTTCCTGTGCATCCTGCTGTTCCAGCTGCCCGCGAGCCCGGCGGCCAGCGGCCACTTCGTGGCCTTCACCGGCGCCGCGCCGTTCGGCGAGCGGCCGGCCGGCTATACCCTGTCGGGAGTCCTGGTGGCCTTCCGGCAGCTGGGTCCGCTGGGCCTCGCCGATTACGAGGCGTATCGCACGGTGGACCTGGTGTTTCCGTGGCTGCTGTGCGCGCTGGTGGCGGCCGTCATGCTGCGCCTGGATGCCGCGCGCGCCACGATGTGGCCCTGGCTGGCCGCCATCGCCGACACGATCGAGAACGCGTTGCAATGGCGCATCCTCGTCACGCGCGACGACCTGTCGCCCGAGCTGGTGCAATGGGCCAGCGCCGCCACCCAGATCAAGTTCGTGCTCTACGCCCTCATGCTGCTGATGCTGGTGGCCGTGGGCGCCCGCATGCTGTGGCGCCAACACCGCGCGCTGCGCTGATCGACCTCCCGCGAAAGATTCGACCATGACCTCCCCGATTGCCCGCAACGTCCTCATCGTCGGCGCCTCGCGCGGCCTCGGCCTGGAGTTCGTGCGCCAGTACCGCGCCGACGGCGCCCGCGTCACCGCCACGGCACGCGCCGACGACGGCCTGGCCGCCATCGCGGCGCTGGGCGCCAAGCCGCTCAAGCTCGACGTGGCCGACGCTGCCAGCGCGTCCGGCCTGGCCTGGATGATCGACGGCGAGGCCTTCGACACCGTCGTCTACGTGGCGGGCGTCTACGGCCCGCGCAGCACCGGCCTGGAGCCGCCGTCGGTGGACGATTTCGACGCCGTGATGCACACCAACGTGCTGGGCGCGATGCGCGTGCTGCCCTCGGTGGCCGACGCGCTGGCGCCGCCGTCCGGCGGCCAGCCGGGCGCGCGCATCGGCGTGGTCTCGTCGCGCATGGGCTCCATCGGCCTGCGCAACGCCGTCTCGGGCTGGACGTACCGCGCCCCCAAGGCCGCCGTCAACTCGGTGCTGAAGGACGCGTCCATCGCGCTGGCCGGCCGCGCGCTGTGCGTGGCGTTGCATCCCGGCTGGGTGCGCACCGAGATGGGCGGCCCCGGCGCCGACATCGACGCCTCCGAATCGATCGCCGGCATGCGCCGCACGCTCGCGGGCCTCGACGCGGCGAGCAACGGCAACTTCCTGAACCACGACGGCACGCCGCTGGCCTGGTAGCACTGGCAAACCCAAACAACGAACGAGACAACCATGTACCTCTCCGAAGACCATCGCGCCGTGCAGGACGCCGTCCGCGTGTTCGTGCGCGATCGCATCGCGCCGCGCGCCGCCGCCTGGGATCGCGAATCGCACTTTCCGCGCGAGGAACTGCGCGGCCTGGCCGAGCTGGGCTGCTACGGCATCGCCGTGCCGGTGGAGTGGGATGGCGCGGGGCTGGACTACCTGTCGGTGTCGCTGATCCTCGAAGAGATCGCGGCCGGCGACGGCGCCACGTCCACCATCATCAGCGTCACCAACTGCCCGGTGAACACGATCATGATGGCGTTCGCCAACGACGCGCAGAAGGAGCGCTTCCTCAAGCCGCTGGCGCGCGGCGAGATCCTTGGCGCGTGCTGCCTCACCGAGCCGCACGTGGGGTCGGAGGCCGGCGGCCTGCGCACCACCGCCGTGAAGGACGGCGACGAGTACGTGCTCAACGGCGTCAAGCAGTCCGTCACCAGCGGCAAGAACGGCGACCTCGCCATCGTGATGGCGGTCACCGACAAGGCCGCCGGCAAGAAGGGCATCAGCGCCTTCCTCGTGCCCACCGCCACGCCCGGCTACACGGTGGCCCGGCTCGAGGACAAGATGGGCCAGCATGCCAGCGACACGGCGCAGATCCTGTTCGAGAACTGCCGCATCCCCGCTGCGAACCTGATCGGCGAGGAAGGCCAGGGCCTCAAGATCGCGCTCTCCGGGCTGGAGGGCGGACGCATCGGCATCGCGTCGCAGTCGGTGGGCATGGCACGCGCGGCGTTCGAGGCGGCGTTGGCCTATTCGAAGGATCGCGTGGCGTTCGCCAAGCCCATCTTCGAGCACCAGGCCATCCAGTCCAAGCTGGCCGACATGGCCACGCAGATCGAGGCCGCGCGCCAGCTGATCCATCACGCGGCCAGCCTGAAGGACGCCGGCCAGCCGTGCCTGAAGGAGGCCGCGATGGCCAAGCTGTTCGCCAGCGAGATGGCCGAGCGCGTGTGCTCCGCGGCCATCCAGGTGTTCGGCGGCTATGGCTACACCAACGACTTTCCGGTGGAGCGCATCTATCGCGACGTGCGCGTGTGCCAGATCTACGAAGGCACGTCCGAAGTGCAGAAGATCCTCATCGGGCGAGCCCTGGCGCCGTGAAACCGCTGCTGGTCTCGGCGAGCGGCATCCACCCGATGCCGTCTTCACGAAAGATGAGCGCGTGGCTGCAGATCGACGGCTCGCTGAGCGCGCGCATCGCGTCGGCCAGCGGCAACGTGACGGTACGCGTGCTGCGCCAGGGGCCGGTGCGGCTGCAGGCGGCCGAGGCCCGGCGGCTGCGTTGTCCCACGGGCGCGGCCGCGCACGGGCGCGAGGTGGTCCTGCTGGCCGCCGGCGCGCCCGTGGTCTTCGCGCGCCCGGGGCGGCAGGCCCTGCCC
>JACMOG010000968.1 GCA_014378125.1 Vitreoscilla sp.
AGTGCACGCTGGGCGCGTCGCCGGCCGGCTGGCTGGTGGGCGCCGCGAACAGCGCGCCCACGTCGACCGCGTCGAAGCGGTACTGGGTGCCGCAGAAGTCGCAGCCGATCTCGATGTCGTTGCGCTCGGCGAGGATGGACTCCGCCTCGTCGCGGCCCAGGTTCTTCAGCATCGCCCGCACGCGGTCGGCCGAGCAGCTGCACGCGAAGCTGGGAGTCTCGGGTTCGAACACCCGCAGCGGTTCTTCCCAGAACAGGCGGTGCAGGATCGTGGGCGTGTCCAGCGTCAGCAGCTCGTCGCGCGTGAGCGTGGAGGCGAAGTGCGAGATGCGCGTGAAGGCTTCGGCATCGATCTCGGCCTGGTCGGCGCCTGCAAGGTTGCCCGCGCCTTCGATGGGCAGGCGCTGGATCAGCAGCCCGCAGGCCACGTCACCGTTGGCCGCCAGGACGATGCGGGTCTCGAGCTGCTCGGACTGGCGCATGTAGTGCTCCAGCATCGTGGCCACGTCGCCCACCGGGCCGCCGTCGGGCTCCTCCAGCGGCACCACGCCCTGGTAGGGCTGCTGGCCGGGCTGGCGGTCGAGAGGGTCGAGCGTGATGGCGCAGCGGCCGTCGCCGTAGCGGTTGACCAGGTCGGCGAAGCGCGCGTCGGCGGGCACGTCGCCCTGCACCTTCGCGGTGACGCGGAAGCGCAGGTCGGACATGGACTCGGCCACGGCCAGCTTCACCGGGCCGTCGCCGTGCACCTGCAGGATGAGCGCGCCGTTGAACTTGAGGTTGGCCTGCATCAGCGTGGCGGCCGCGGCCAGCTCGCCGAGCATGTCGCGCACGGCGGGGGCCCACTCGCCGCTGGCCGAACGGCGGCGCAGCACCTCTTTCCAACCCTCGGTGAGGCGCACGATCATGCCGCGCACCGGCAGGCCGTCGAAGATGAATTTCTGGAGTTCGCTCATGGGATTCAGGCGTCTTTGCCGGCATTGCCGGCGGGGGTGTCGATGCGGACGACGCTGTCGCGATGGCGCGCGGCGTTGGCCACGTAGTGGGCCGCGCTCATGCGCAGCTTGTCGGCCTGCTCGTCGGTGAGGGTGCGCACGACCTTGGCCGGGCTGCCCACGATCAGCGAGTTGTCCGGGAATTGCTTGCCTTCGGTCACCAGCGCCCCGGCGCCGACGATGCAGTTGCGGCCGATGCGCGCGCCGTTCATCACCACCGACTGGATGCCGATCAGCGAGTTGTCGCCCACCGTGCAGCCGTGCAGCATCACCTGGTGGCCCACGGTGACGTCGGCGCCCAGCGTGAGCGGCGAGCCCATGTCGGTGTGCAGCACGCTGCCGTCCTGGATGTTGGTGCGCTCGCCGATGGTGATCCACTCGTTGTCGCCGCGCAGCACCGCGCCGTACCAGACGTTGGCGCCGGCCGCCAGGGCCACGCGGCCCACCACGGTGGCGGACTCGGCCACCCAGGCGTCGGGCGCCACGCGCGGGGCGTCGTCGCCGATTCGGTACAGGGCCATGCGGATCTCCGGGGAGTGAGGGCGTGATTTTACGGATCGGCGCGGCCGCCCGCTGCGCGCGGGTCAAAAGCGCCGACTCGTCCACATGGGGACGATCAGCCCAGTCTCAACAACTCTTCCTCGCTGAAGCCGGCCGCGCGGCGCGCCTCGAGGTTGAACGGGCCGCGCAGCCGCGGCGCGTCGTGCGCGAGCGCCAACGCCGCGTAGGTGGCCACCGGCTCCAGCCCGCGCTCGGCGCACAGCACGCCGTACCAGCGGTTGCCGACGGCCACGTGGCCGATCTCGTCGCGCAGGATGATGTCGAGGATCTCGGCGCCGCGCTTGTCGCCCACGCTGACCAGCTTGTTGCGGATGGCCGGCGAGGCGTCGAGCCCGCGCGCCTCCAGCGTGCGCGGCACGAGCGCGATGCGGGCCAGGATGTCGTGCTTCGTCTTCTCGGCCATCGTCCACAACGCGTCGTGCGCCGGGAAGTCGCCGTAGGCGAAGCCCAGCTCCACCAGGCGGTCCGCCAGCAGCCCGAAGTGGTAGGCCTCCTCGCGCGCCACCTTCATCCAGTCGAGGTAGAACTCGTCGGGCATGCCGGCGAAGCGCCACGTGAGGTCGGCGGCCAGGTTGATGGCGTTGAACTCGATGTGGGCCAGCGCGTGCATCAGCGCGGCCAGGCCCTCGGGCGTGCCGATGCCGCGCTGCTTGACCTGGGTGTGGGGCACGAGCGACGGGCGCGCCGGGCGCCCGGGGATGCCCTCGGGCTCGGCGATCGCCTCGTCGGCGCCGACGGCGTCGAATGGGTCGAGCTCGCGGGCCAGCGCGGCCTTCTGCCAAGGGTCGGCAGTCACGAGGACCGCCAGGGAACGTTGTCGAAGAGTGCTCACGGCGTCATGGTACGTGCATCGACACGCGCCTTGACGGTGCGCTCATGCACCACCAAGGGACGTCGCCGTGCACGCGCACCCGCGTCATCCTGCGCGAAGCGAAGCGGAGTCGCAGGATCCACGCACCGGGAAGACGTCGGCCGGGGTGGATCCTGCGACTACGCGCAGGATGACGGACGTGCGCGAACCCGTCAGAACTCGTAGTTGCCGCTCACGCCGATGGTGCGCGGGCGCAGGTAGTAGGCCTCGGGCACGTACTGCACGGTCGGGTGCTGGATCGCCGTGTGGTTGTTGGCCGCGTTCTTCACGAAGGCGGTGAACTCCCACTTGTCGAAGTTGACGCCCGCGCTGCCGTCGAACACGTAGTACGACGGGCGGTCGTGGTCCGGGTCGCTGCGCAGCAGCTGGCCGTGGCTCTTGCCCGTCCATTGGGCGTTGCCGCGCACGAAGGCGCTCACGGCGTCGTTGACGGCCCAGTGGTAGTCGGCGCCGACGTTGGCGGTGGCCACGGGCACGCCCTGCAGCTGGTCGCCCTTGCGGACGTTGTAGGGCTTGGTGGTGTCCTGGTTGCCGTCGGCGTCCAACGGACGGCCCAGGTCGGGCACGTCGGCATCGAAGGTGGCGTGGGTGAGGCCGCCCGACGCCTTGATGGTGAGGTTCTCGGTGACGCGCGCCTGCAGGTCGGCCTCCAGGCCGTAGCTGGTGGCGTTGCCGGTGTTGGTCTCGAAGTCGAACCCGGACGATCCCAGGGCAACGTCCTGCTGGATGTTCTTCCACTTGAGCACGAAGGCCGACACGTTGAACGTCACGCGCCGGTTCCACAGCGACGACTTGCTGCCGATCTCGTAGTTCCACAGGCTGTCCGGCGCGAACGACTTGGGCGGCAGGCCAGGCAAGCCGATCTGGGAAATGGCATCGAGCACCTTCTGGTTGGCCGGCACGGGCCGATTGGCGCCGCCCAGGCGGAAGCCCTTCGAGACGTTGCTGTACAGCGTGGTCGACGGGTCGACGGCCCAGGTCAGCTTGAAGCTGGGCGTCCAGGCGGTGTTGCCCGTGTCGATGACCGCGGAGTTCTTCGCCAGGTTGTAGAAGTAGTTGCCTTCGCGCGTGAAGTGCTGGCGCGCGTCGATGTAGCGCAGGCCCGCCGTGGCGCCGATCGTCGTCGTCGGGTGGAACGTGACCTCGCCGAAGCCCGACGCCTGCTTGTCGTGGTAGTGGCGGGCGCTGTAGTACGAGTCGTTGTTGTCGAAGTCGCCGGCGAAGCCGTTGAGCATCTGCGCGTTGTCGCCCGGATTGAATCCGTACTGCGCGAACACGGCGTTGATGCCGGGAATCGGCTCGTCGTCGTAGACCTGCGTGGTGGCGTCGGACACGTACAGGCCGCCGATCCACGTGAACAGGCTCGGGTTCTTCGGGTCGTAGTCCTTGGAGGCCAGGCGAACCTCGAGCGAGGTCTGGTCGATCTTGTTGTTCAGGTAGACCGTGGATGTGAGGGCGTCCAGCGAGTCGATGAGATCCTGTTTCGATCGGTCGAGCACCGCGTAGCTCGGATCGTTGATGTAAGTGCCGTCCTGCTTGCGGTCGAAGCGGCGCTGGTAGCCGCTCAGCACGGCCGTGAGCGTGCCGATGGGCATCTCGCCGTTGATGGTCACGCTGGGCACCACGAGGCGGTCGCTGCCCGGCTCGCGGATCCGCTTGGACGTCTGGAAACGCCCCGCCAGGCCGGTGTAGGCCGCGTCGATGTCGGCGGTGTTGGTCAGCTGCGCGAACAGCGCCGGCTCGATCGTCCAGCCCGGCTCGATGACGGCCTTGGCCGACGCCTTCACCACGGTCCAGTCCTGGCTGTCGATGCCCTTGGACACGACGGCGTTGGTGGACGGATCCACCTGGTCGATGTAGCCGCTGTCGTGGCCGCGCTGCACGCCGATGCGGATCGCCAGCTTGTCCTTGATGACCGGCACGTTGATCACGCCCTCGGCCTGGTAGTTGGCGCCGCCGTGTTCGGTCCAGGACGTCTGTGCCGAGGCCGTCGCGCCGAACGACTTGAGGTCGGGCTGCTTGCTCACGAACTTGATCGTGCCGCCCAGCGAGCTGGCGCCGTACAGCGTGCCTTGCGGACCGCGCAGCACTTCCACGTTGTCCAGGTCGAAGAAGTGCGGCTCGGCCGTGCCGGTGCTGTACAGGTTGCGGGTGTTGAGCGAGACGTCGTCAAGATACAGGCTGACCGTGGCCGAGCCGGCCTGCGAGCTCACGCCGCGGATCTCGACGGTGCCGAGGCCGGGGCCGGCCTGCGTCGAGAACGAGATGTTGGGCACGTTGCGGGAGAGATCTTCCACCGTGTTGATCTGCGAGGCCTTGAGCTGCTCGGCCGACACCACCGACACGCTCACGGGCACGCCCTGGATGTCTTCCTTGCGCTTCTGCGCCGTGATGATCACGCGCGCGATCTCGAGGCTGGACGCCGACGCGGCGGACGCCGGGCTGGCCGCGACCGCGGCGGCCTGGGCGAGCGCCGTCAACGGCACCAGGCAGGCGAGTCCGGATGCGACTCCGGCAACGACGATCTTCTTGGACATGTTGCCCCTCCTCGTGGGTTTTTTGTGGTGGTGGGGGGGTGGGTGGAATCACTGGCGGGCGATCTGGCCGATGAACGCGCGCCCGCGTTCGTCTCCCTGGTCGCCGAAGAACCTGGCGGGCGGCGCGTCCTGCGCGATGCAGCCCTTGTCGAAGAACAGGATGCGGTCGCCC
>JACMOG010000093.1 GCA_014378125.1 Vitreoscilla sp.
CCGGACCACATCTTGGCCAGCGGCACCGTCTGCCAGGCGCACTCGGCGCCGGGCAGCCTGTCGGAGAGCCCGCCCAGTTGGCAGAACTGCGCCTCGCGGATGACGGTGGACGGGGTGGCCTCGTCGGCCGCGGCGGACAACGCAGCGGGGGCGATCGCCTGCGAGAGCGAGCCGCCGAGCACCAGCCAGGCCACGAGCGCGAACGCGATCACGAGCGTCGGCACCACCACCCGATCGCTCACCGGCACGCGCAGCCGGGCGAGGACGGCGCGCCCCCACCGCAGGCTCATCGGCGGGCCCTCTCGCCGCCGCCCCGGTGCGAGCGCCCCGCGCTCACAGCAGGCCCATGCGGCCGGCCTCGAACACGGCCTCGGTGCGCGAGTGCACGGCCAGCTTTCGGTAGATGTGCTTGACGTGCGTGGCAACGGTGTGCGCCGACAGGTGCAGCATGTTGGCGATCTCGCCCACGGTGAAGCCCTTGGCGATGAACAGCAGCACCTCGCGCTCGCGTTCGGACAGCCCGCCGTCGTCGACCACCGCCGCGGGTTGCGGCGACTCGGGCGTGGCGCGCTTGAATCGATGCAGCAGCTGGCGGGCGATGACGGGGCTGATGGGCGAGCCGCCGGCGCGCAGCTCGCGCACGGTCGCGCCGAGCGTGTCGTTGAGGCTGCGCTTGAGCAGGTAGCCCGTGGCGCCGGCCTCGATCGACGCCAGCACGTGGGCCTCGTCGCCGAAGACCGTGACGACCATGATGTCGACTTCGGGCAGCGTGCGCGAGATCTGCAGGATGAGGTCGATGCCGTTGCCGTCGGGCAGCCCCAGGTCGATGAGCGCGACGTCGAAGTTGCCGTGCAGGATGGCCTCGCGCGCGGCCGCGACCGAATTGACCTGCGCGGCCAGCACCATGCCGGCGTCGCGCGCGATGGCGGAACAGACCGACTCGCGGAAGGCGTCGTCGTCGTCGACGACCAGGATTCGGGTGGGGGTCGCCTGGGCGATCTCGAGGATTTCGGGCATGCGTCATTGGATCAAGCCGCGGCGCCGCTGTAAACGCCTGGAACCGGGTATTCTTCGCCCAACGATGAACGACTGGCTGCACGACCTGGCAACGGCGCTCGGCAATGCCGAGGCATGGCAGGCGCTGCGCCGCGTGCTCACCATGTTCATGCTGGCCGAGGGCTGGCAATACGCCGCCATCACGTTCGCGTTCTGGTTCACGCTGCATGTGCTTCTGCGCAGGCGCATGGCGCACCGGCTCATCTCAGGCTGGCCGCGGCCGGGCGACGTGCGGCGCGAGATGCTCTACTCGGCCAGCTCGCTGCTGCTCTACTCGGCCGGCGCGGCCGCCATCCTGGGCCTGCTGGCCAACGGCAGCGTCGAGATCTACGCGAAGCCGCTCCAGCACGGCCTGCCCTGGCTGCTGCTGAGCCTGCCGGTGCTGCTCGTGTGGCAGGACCTCTGCTTCTACTGCACCCACCGGCTGATGCACACGCGCTGGATGTTCCGCCACGTGCACGGCGTGCACCATCGCTCGCGCGAGCCCTCGCCCTGGGCCGCGTACGCCATGCATCCGGTGGAGGCGATGGTCAACGGCGGCCTGCCGCTGCTGGCGCTCGCCGTGGTCCCGGTGCAGGAGACGGTGCTGGGCCTGTTCGTGCTGCACCAGGTGGTGCGCAACGTGCATGGCCACGCCGCCATCGAAAGCCTGCCACGCGGGTTCACTCGCCACTGGTTCTGGGGCCGCTTCACCAGCACCACGCACCACCACCTGCATCACGAGACGGCCCAGGGCAACTACGGCCTGTGGTTCACGTGGTGGGATCGCCTGTTCGGAACGGAGCGCGCCGACTACGCGCAGCGGTTCGAGAAGGCCACCCAACCAAGGCCGAAGGTGCCTGGCATCTCCTGCGTACCCGCGGGCGATGCCTGACGCCGATCACCGGCTCACGTTCGGCGTCA
>JACMOG010000969.1 GCA_014378125.1 Vitreoscilla sp.
AACTTGACCGGCATGCCCGCCCAGCGCCAGTGTTCACCCCAGAAGGCGAAGCCCGGACTGTCCGCGCGTCCGACACCCGCCTCGCGCGTTGGCAGGCCGGTGGCCTCGTCAACGCTGCTGGTCCAACGGCTTGCGGCGGTTGCGTCATGACAGGCGGCGAAGCAAAGACCGGCAATGAACGCGACAATGCTGAATTTTGGCAACTCGACTCCCTGGTTTCAGGCCCCTGCCGGATTCTGCCAAATGCCGGGATGGGCAACGTGCCCGACCGGCGTTCCCACTTGCGCGGCACGGAAGGTCCACGCTCACGGGCCGTCGGAGTCCTCATCGCCCGGCTCGAGCTGTTCCAGGTCGTCGAGGCTCGGTGGGGCGCCACGCGGCAATTCGATCGTGAATCGCGCGCCACCCTGCGGCCTCGTCTCGCCGCCGATCCTTCCGCCATGCGCCTCCACGATGGCGCGGCAGATGGCCAGGCCGAGGCCGACGCCCGGCGTCGAGCTTTCCTTGCGGCCTCGTTCGAACATGTCGAAGATGGCGGACTCCTTGCCTTTGGGAAGCCCCGGACCGCTATCGTCCACCTGGATGACGACCTGGTCGCCGACGGCTTCCGCCACGATGTCGATCGGGCTTCCCGCCGGCGTGTACTTGGCAGCGTTCTCGAGCAGGTTGCAGAGCACGCGCTCGAACAGCACCGCATCGATGTCGACCAGCGGCAGATCGTCCGCCAGCGCGACCTTGACACGTCGATGCTCGAGGACGCTACTCATCGCCTTCAGGGCGGTACCGATCACTTCTTCCAGGGGCTGCCACTGGCGGTTCAGCTTCACCGGACCGGACTGCAGCCGCGCCATGTCGAGCAGGTTGCTGACCATCGAGTTCATCCGCATGGCGGCGTCCCTGATCCGTTGCGCGGTCTCGAGTTCGACGGAGGAGACGGGCAGCTTCGCCATGGTCAGGGATTCCGCCATGCCGACGAGCGCCGACAGCGGCGTGCGCAAGTCGTGGGAGATCGCGGCGAGCAGCGAATTCCGGAGTCGCTCCGATTCCATCTGCACGGTGACGGTCTGCGCGACGTCGACGTAGTGGATCCGCTCGAGCGAGATTGCCAGCAGTGACGCGCAGGTGTCCAGCAGGCGGCGCTGCTCCGGGCCGGCCAGCCTTTCCGGGCTGTTCGTGGAGATGGCCAGCACGCCACGCATGCGCATGGGCGCCTTGAGGGGCATGTACAGCACCGGCGCGGCGGCGAGCGTGTTGGTACCGTACCCCGCCGCCTCGTCGTGGTCGAACGCCCACTGCGCGACGCCGACATCCATCCCCTCGGGCTGGCCCTCGGCGTGCACGGCGCCGTGCAGTAGATCCTCCATGTCGGGAACGATCAGGGCCGCCGTCGCGCCGAACTCGGACTTCATGAAGCGGGCGCCGATCTCGGCAATCTGCTCGGGCATCAGCGCCCCGGAAAGATCGCGCGACATGGCGTACATCGCGCGCACCCGCTCCTCGCGCAGGCGGGCGACGCGCGCCTGGAACTTGAGGCCGGCCGTGAGCTGCCCGATGACCAGCGCCACCACCAGCATGACGCCGAAAGTCAGCAGATATTGGGCGTCGGTCACGCTGAAGCTGAAGCGTGGCGGCACGTAGAAGAAGTCGAACATGCCCACGGTGAGCAGCGACGCCAACACAGCCGGTCCCCGGCCGAACCGGATGGCGACGCCCACCACCGCCAGCAGGAACACCATCACGATGTTCGCGCCGTCCAGCATCGGCGTGAGCGGCGCCACGGCGAGCGTCACCGCGCCGCAGATCGCCGCGCTCCAGAAGTAGCTGGCCCAGGCGATCGAATCCTTCTCGTGGACGCTGGTCCGGCGGTCCTTGGCGTGCGAGCCGCCGCCAACGCGCTCGGGCAACGCCACCTGCAGCAGGTCGAGATCATCCGCCATCGAGCCGACGGTCTCGGCCAGTCTGGGCTTCCACGGGCGGTACCGGCGGTGGGTGTCACGGCCGAGCACCACGCGAGGCAGGTTGTGCTCGTGCGCGTAGCGGACGATGCTCCCCGCCACGGAGCTGCCGCTCAGCACCGCGGTGATGGCGCCGCTGTCCTCCGCTGATTTCAGCAGCTGAAGCACGCGCTGGCGCGTGGCATCGGGCAGCCGCTGCAAGGCCGGCGTCTCCACGTAGATGCAATGCCAGGGCACGCCCAGTTGCGCGGACAGGCGGGCCGTCGTCCGCACCAGCTTCTCCGAGCGATCGTCCGGGCCGACGCAGAGCAGGATGGACTCGCGCGTCTGCCACACCGGTGCGGCCTGGAGGTTGCGCCGGTACCGCAGCATCTCGCTGTCGACCCGATCGGCCGTGCGCCGCAGCGCCAGCTCGCGCAGCGCGATCAGGTTGCCCTTGCGGAAGAAGTTGCGCACCGCGCGCTCCGCCTGTTGCGGCAGGTAGACCTTGCCCTCCTTGAGGCGCAGCAACAGGTCGTCCGGCGGCAGGTCGACGATGACGACTTCGTCGGTCGCGTCGAACACACGGTCGGGCACCGTCTCCCACACCCGGATGCCGGTGATCCCGGTGACGATGTCGTTGAGGCTCTCCAGGTGCTGGACGTTCATCGCCGACCAGACGTCGATGCCCGCGTCCAGCAGCTCCTCGACGTCCTGCCAGCGCTTCGCGTGGCGGGATCCCGCCACGTTGGAGTGCGCCAGCTCGTCGACGAGCACCAGCTGGGGCTTGCGCTCCAACGTGCCGTCGAGATCGAACTCGCGCAGGACGCGATCGCGGTAGCGGATCTCCTTCAGCTCGAGCTTTGGAAGACCCGTGACCAGCGCCTCCGTCTCCGCGCGGCCATGCGTCTCGATGACTCCGATGACGACGTCGACACCCTGCTGCTGCTGCACCCTGGCCGCCGAGAGCATGGCGAACGTCTTGCCGACGCCGGCGGACGCGCCGAAGAACAGCTTGAGCTTTCCTCGGCGAGCCTGCACCTCCTCGTCCTTGATCCGGGCGAGAAGGCGGTCGGGGTCGGGTCGACTGTCGGTCATCGTGTCGGCATCAGAACGTGCGGCCGACCTGGACGATGAACACCGGCTTGTTCACGTTGCGGGTCTCGGCGTTGCCGTACGACAGCCCCCCCACCGGCGGACGGTAGAACCGGTCGTTGTTCGCCCCGGCGCCGGCCGCGGACACACTCCAGCCCCCCGTGAAGGTCTTGCTGAGCGTCACGCGGTAGTCGGTGTAGTCGGGATCGACGCCGGCGTAGGTCGCCTTGACGTCCGTGTGCCCGACGTGGCCCACCAGGCTGATGTCGTCGGTGATGGCCCACGTGGCCGACAGGTCGTGGTACAGCGTTCCGCTCGTGTGGCCCGAGTAGCCCGTCGAGCGGTTGGCGCCAAAGTAGTCGCCGGTCGAGACCGACAGCTTGTAGGCGATCCACTTCCAGGACACGCCGGCGTTGAGCTCGAACGTGTTCAGCGACTGCGACGGCAGCGCGCACGGGGCCGGGTACGCCGCCGAGCCGCACGCCGACTTGCTGAAGTTGGCGCCCGGATAGTAGTAGCCGTAGCCGCCCACGGTGTAGCCGAAGTCGTCGCTGAACTTGCCGTTGTAGCCGGCGTAGTAGTCCATCTCGAGGCTGCCGCCGGGAGTCGAGTTGCCGGACACGTTGGACGCCCACACGCCGGCATAGAGGCCGTTGGCCAGCACGAGGTCGGCGCCGCCCTGGATGGCCGGCTTGCCCCAGGTCTGGTCGATGCCGCGGAAGCGGTAGTCGCTCACGAGGTTGACGTTGGTGGTCGCGGTCACGAAGGGTGTGGCGGCCGGCGCGTCGTCGGCATGCGCCGGGGACGCGGCCAGGAGAAGGAAGGATGCCAGCGCGCAGGCGCCGGACAGGATGCGAGTCGAGTTCATGGGAATGGGTATGAAGAAAGAAGGAGGTCGAACTCAGGACGCACTGGGGTGCTGAAGTTCGAGGTTCATGTCGAGGACGTTGACGCGCGGCTCGCCGAGCAGGCCCAGCAGGCGGCCCTCGGTGTGCCGCGCGATGATGTCTTCGACGATGGCTTGCGAGACGCCACGCAGTCGCGCGATGCGGGCGGCCTGGTACTGCGCCGCGGCGACGCTGATCTCGGGATCCAGGCCGCTGGCGGACGTGGTGACGAGGTCGACCGGCACCGCGGCCTTGTTGCCCGGGTCGGCCGCTCGCAGCGCATCGACGCGACCCTTGATGGCATCGGTGAGCGCCGGGTTCAACGGGCCCAGGTTGGAGCCACTGGACGCGCTGGCGTTGTTGGCC
>JACMOG010000970.1 GCA_014378125.1 Vitreoscilla sp.
AAGTCCTGTTTCGGCCCCGTTCGCGGGGCCGTTTTTTTTGGCATCATCGGCGGATTGCGGGGCGCGTCGGTTGTGCGGGGCTTCGGTTGTGCGGGGCGCGTTGGATCAGTCACGACGAACCGGGCGAGTCTCTTTTGTGAGGTCAAGGAGGAGCCGCGCCGAAGGCCGGCGGGGGACACGAACAAAAGAGACTTGCCCGGTGAGTCGAGACTGATCCAACGCGCCCCGCACAACCGACGCCCCGCACAACCGACGCGCCGCACAGCCGCCGCACCCCGCAATCCGCCGATGATCCCAAAAAAAACGCCCCCGCGAACGGGGCCGAAACAGGACTTACAGAAATTCGGTCCGCGGCGGTTCAGGCGTGCGCTATGCGATGGCCCACGATGGTCACGACCTGCATTTCGGTCGCGGCCAGTTGCGTGAGCTGCCCCGCGGCGGCGACGCGGTACTGGTGGGCGGCCAGGGCGTTGGTGGCCAGGAACATCGAGCCCGTCAGCAGGGCGGCGAGGGCGGCGGGGGCGATGCGGGCGGCGAAGGTCTTGGTCATGGTGGGCTCCTGGAAGGTTGCGTTGCGGTGTTCGATGGATGGACTTTAGGCAGCGCCGCGCCGGGCCGCGAGCGGCGTGCGACGACGCGCGTCGGGCGGCGGACGAACTGCAAGCCAGCGCGACGAATCCAATCCCGAGCCGCGCCGAACGGCCGATTTCGAGCCGAAATGCCCCCCGCGGCGCCGCCTGCGCATTGACACCGGTCCGCGCGCCCGAGCCACCGGCCGGCCGGCTGCAGAATGGCTGCATGACCGAATCCACCTCCCTCCCCGCCGGCCTGTTCGCACACGTCGACGACGGCGTGCTGCGCTGCCAGTGGTGCCGCGCCACCCCCGAGTACCGCCGCTACCACGACGAGGAATGGGGTTTTCCCGTCACCGACGAGCGCCGCCTGTTCGAGAAGATCTGCCTGGAAGGCTTCCAGGCCGGCCTGAGCTGGCTCACCATCCTCAACAAGCGCGAGGCGTTCCGCAAGGGCTTCGCCAACTTCGAGGCCGAGAAGGTGGTGCGCTTCGGCCAGGCCGACGTCGAGCGGCTGGTGGCCGACGCGGGCATCGTGCGCCACCGCGGCAAGATCGAGTCGACCATCAACAACGCCAAGCGGGTGCTGGAGCTGCGCGAGGAGTTCGGCTCGCTGGCCG
The DNA here is from genome assembly GCA_014378125.1 of Vitreoscilla sp. The sequence goes on from JACMOG010000970.1 coordinate 1,193, forward strand.
CCTACGCCTGGCGCTACGAGCCGGCGGTCGACACCCGGCCGCACAAGCCCGAGACCGGCGTGGTGCTGGGGCCGTCGGCCGAGGCCGTGGCGATGTCCAAGGACCTGAAGAAGCGGGGCTGGAGCTTCGTGGGGCCCACCACCGTCTATGCGTTCATGCAGGCGATGGGGCTCGTCAACGATCACTACGAAGGATGCCATGCGCGCGAGGCGGCGTTCAAGGCGCGCAAGAAGCTCAAGAAGCCGGTTTGAACGACGCTTGCCCGTCCGGTCGAGAAATGACCGAAGGCCTTCGCCTGGCGATCTTGAAGCAACTCAACCTGGAGCGAAAGGGCTGATCGAATGTTGAACTACCCGGCTCGGCTGGCGCGGGACGGAGATGGTTTCATGGTGTCGTTTCCCGACATTCCCGAGGCGTTGAGCTTCGGAAGTTCTCGGGAGGAGGCGACGGCCATGGCCACGGACGCCCTGACGACGGCCATGGATTTCTATTTCGAGGATGGGCGCGCTGTGCCCGAGCCCTCGGATGCCAAGCGCGGGCAAGTGCTGTTCGCGCTGCCTGCAAGCGTCAGCGCGAAGGTGCTGCTGCTCAACGAAATGCTGCGCCAGGATGTGCGGCCAGCTGAGCTTGCACGTCGCCTGAACGTGCGCCCACAGGAGGTGACGCGCATCACGACGCTGTCGCACCCGACCAAGATCGATACGATCTCGGATGAGCTTGCCGCGATGGGCAGGCGCCTCGAGCTGAGGCTCGCTTAGCGGTCTTGGAGCGAGAGACCTCTGCCAGTTGCCGGCAATCTGGCGTGCATCAGTCCTTTCCACTCGCCCCCGCCCTCAACCGCTCCCGCGTCCGCGCCGGTGTATTCCCGAACCAGTCCCGACACGCCCGGTTGAACGAGCTCTGCTCCCGATACCCCAGCATGAAGGCCACGTCGGTGAGGTTCAGCCGCGAGTCGCGCAGCAGTTCCTCGGCCAGCGCCTGGCGCGCGGCCTCGTGCACCGCCTGGAAGTTGGTGCCCGCCTCGGCCAGCTTGCGCTGCAGCGTGCGGGTGCTCACGGCGAGCGCGGCTGCCACGTCGTCCACGCGGGCGCGGTCGTTGGCCAGCTGGGCCGCCACCTCGCGGCGCACGTCGGTGACGATGCGCGGCTCTGCGGTCTCGCGCAGGCGCGAGGCCAGCAGCGCGTCGGCGTGGCGTTGCAGCACCTTCAGCATGCTGCCGTCGGCATTCGGCACCGGGCGGTCCAGCAGCGCGGCGTCGAACCGGCCGTAGGCGGCGGGCACGCCGTAGATCACGTTCGGGCCGAACACCTGCGCATGCGCCGCGCGGATGGCCGCGTCCGGTTCGGGGTAGGGCAATCCGATCTCGTGCACCGGCAGCCGCTCGTGGGCCAGCCAGCTCACGAACGTGAGGATGCCGGCCAGCACGCTGTCGCCCAGGTGGGGCGCCTGTGCCGGCGTGCAGGCGTCGAGCCAGGGCGTGTCCCAGTAGTAGGTGGCGACGCCGTCGCGCTCGTCCAGGCGCGAGCGGCCCAGGTCGTGGGCCAGGCCCTCGTAGCGGCGCGTCTGCTCGAAGGCGCCGCGCAACGTGGTGCAGGCGCACACCACCAGACCGTAGAACGGGTAGGTGGACAGCCGGGCGTGCAGTCCAACGTGGAGTCCGAACACGGGGTCGGCGGCGAGGCGGTGGCCGGCGCCCAGCAGCGCGAGGTACTCGGCCACGCTCAGGCTGTCGCGCGCGGGGTCGAGCGTGTCGGTGGGCCAATCCAGCTCGGCGCACAGCGCGTCGGGCGCCACGCCCTGCGCCTGCGCGGCGGCCACGGCGGTCTGCGCGTAGGCCATCGCCACGCGGGCGTCGGCCGCCGGCGGGATGGGGCAGGGAGCGTCCGGCGATGCGGCGGCCGCGAGGGTGGGAGAGGGCGCCGGCTGGACTGGCATGTTGTGGCAACTCGCCTGTCGGCGAATGACAAGCCGCCGCGGCACGCGGGGCGCACCATCGCGGCGTCGCGTCGCGGGCGTCCGAGAACTGATCGCCCGCCGACGCCTGTCGACCTGAAAAACGAGTATAGCCACGATGACCGCTGAACGACGCTGGAACGGCTGGGGCGACGCCCGGGTGCAGGAAGCGCTCAAGCCCGAGGCGCTGGCCTTCCTGGCGCAGGCCATCGGCGCCGGAGCGCCCCGCCCCGACGCCGCGTTCGCGGCCGTGCTGGCCCAGGTGGAGGCGCAACCCTCGCGCCTGCCGCCGCATCCGCTGGTGGACGCCGGCGCCGAGACGCGCCTGCGCGCCAGCTTCGGCCAGTCCATGCACGACTGGCTGCGCCTGCGCTTCGGCGTGCCCGGCCGCGTCACTGACGGCGTGGCGTTTCCCGCCAGCGCGGCCGAGGTGCGCACGCTGCTCACGTGGGCCCGCGAACACGGCGTGCAGGTGCTGCCTTCCGGTGGGGCCACCAGCGTCGCCGGCCACCTCACGCCGGTGGGCGCGGCGCCGGTGCTCACGCTCAACATGGGTCGCATGATGCGGCTGCTGGATCTCGACACGGCGTCGCAGCTCGCCCGCTTCGAAGCCGGCGTGGCCGGGCCCGACCTCGAGGCGCAGCTGCGCGCCCACGGCTTCACGCTGGGACACTTTCCGCAGAGCTTCGAGCTGTCGACGCTGGGCGGCTGGATCGTCACGCGGTCGTCGGGCCAGCAGTCGGCGCGCTATGGCCGCATCGAGCAGCTGTTCGCCGGCCGCACGCTGCAGACGCCCGAGGGCGAATGGACGCTGCCCACCTTCCCGGCGTCGGCCGCCGGGCCCGACCTGCGCGAATGGGTGCTGGGCTCCGAAGGCCGGCTGGGCGTGTTGACCGAGGCCAGCGTGCGCGTCACGCGCGCGCCGGTCGCGGAGCGCTTCGTGGGGGTCTTCTTCCCCGACTGGGCCAGCGGCCTGGCGGCGGTGCGTCGCATGGCCCAGGCCAGGCTGGGGCTGTCGATGCTGCGCCTGGCCAATCCTGCCGAGACCTTCACCACGCTCAGCATGGCCGGCCACGCCGGCACCATGGCGTGGCTGG
>JACMOG010000971.1 GCA_014378125.1 Vitreoscilla sp.
AGCGGGCCGCGGGCGAGCCGTCGGACGCCGAGGCTGGCGAGGCTGGCGAGGCTGGCGAGGCTGGCGAGGCTGCCGAGGCCGTCGCCGCCTCGACGGCGCCCTGCGCGTGCAGCCCCGCCGCCGCACCGCACAGGCAGGCGGCGGCCAGCACGGCGCGCGGCAGCTCAGCGCGAAGCGAACGCATGGCGCAGCTCCTGTTCGACGTCCCAGGCCTCGAGTTCGACGCGGCGGTTGAGGTACATGGCGAATCCGGAGGCCACGAAGAAGGGCTCGACGAAGAGCACCGACACGGCGTGTGCCACGTAGAGCACGCACGCGGCCGGCAGCGTCCCGTTGAAGAGCCACGACATGGCGTCGGTGTTGCGCAGCCCCGGCGTCATCCAGGGCAGCAGCGACAACAGGCCCAGCATCACGAAGCCCTCGATCCAGCTGAACGCGGACTGCGTCATCATCGCGGCGCCGCGCTGGTTGCGCACGATGGCTTTCACGCGCTGGCGCCGGGCCTGGCCCGTCTGGCCCTCCAGCTGCGCCACCGGCATCGAGTAGGCGCGCCAGAACGACAGCCGCCAGACGGACAGCAGCGCCAGCATGGGCAACCACGGCGCGGCGCGACGTGCTTCCCAGGCGTCGTTCAAGCTGGTCTCCTCGCCAAAGGCCTGGCGCGCGTAGATGTGCAGCAGCGTGCGGTCGAGCCAGGGCTTGGCCCACCACAACAGCGTCGACGGCAGCCACGGCGCCACTTCGACGGTGGCGCCGCAGGCCACCACCAGCAGCAGCGCCATCGGCAGGAACGCGCGCGCCAGCGAGCGGGCGTTGCGCTGTGTCATGCGCACGCCCAGGTCGACGGCCTCCCAGGCGGGACGCGGACGCAGGGCGAGCTGGAGCTGTTCGGCCTTCATCGGCCCCCGCGCACCGGCTCGTGGCCCCGGCCCTGCAGGCCCAGGTACGCGAAGACCAGCGTCCAGCAGCACGCTGCCACGCCGTACTTCACGCCGGGCGCGATCCAGCCCGCCGACGACCAGAAGGCCTCGATGGCCGCGGCGATGATCAGGAACACGAAGAAGCAGAACACCACCGGCGAGGTCTCGCGCGACGCTTGCATCAGCGCCTGCGTGCGCGTGAGGCGGCCGGGCGCGAGCACGGCATGGCCCAGCTTCAATCCGGCGGCGCCCGACAGCACGATGGCCGTGAGCTCGAACGCGGCGTGCGTGCACACGAAGGAGAAGAAGCGCTCGCCGTCGCCGCGCGTGACCAGGAAGCCCGCGACCGCGCCGAACAGCAGGCCGTTGTAGCCCACCATCACCAGGCTGCCTATGCCCAGCATCAGGCCGGCGGCGAAGCACTGGAACGAGATGCCCACGTTGTGCATGATGTAGAAGCCGAACATCTGCCAGTCGTCGCCCGAGGTGCGGCCCAGGTGCTCGCCGGCCTCCTGGCCGTACATGCCGTCGAACATGCGCACCTGCTTCGCGTCGACCACCGTGAGCACGAAGTGCGGGTCGACCCAGGTGGCCACGCCCACCACCGCGATGGGCAGCACGAACACGAGCGCCACCACCAGCAGGTGCCAGCGCAGCGCGCGCACCGCGGCGGGCGCCTGGTACAGCACCAGGTCGCGCAGCGCGGCCAGGCCGAAGTCGTGGCGGCGGTAGATGCGCTGGTGGGCGCGGGCCGTCAACGTCTCGAGGCGCGCCACCAGGTGCACGGGATACGCGCGCTCGCGGGCCAGCGCCAGGTGCTCGCAGCACTGCCGATACAGCTGCGCCACCTGGGCGCCGCCGGGCACGGGCGTGGCGTCGGTGGGGAATTCGCCCGGCTTCAGCTTGCGCGCCTTGCGGCCTGCGCGCGTGCCCTTGTCGAGCGCATTGAGCCCGCGTTCGAGTTCGACCCAGCACGGTTGATAGCGGGCTTCGAATTGGCGTGGGGTCATCAGTGTTGTCCCATCAGCCACTGGGCCACGGCGATGAGGCGCGGGCCGGGGCGGATCGGTGCCGGCGATGCGCCGCCGGGCGCGTAGTCGGGTGGCGGCAGCGCGCCCTCGGCCAGCGTGGCCAGTTCGTCGACGCGTTCGGTGGTGAGGCGGCGCGCGCGGCCGGCCAGGCGCAGGATGGCCACCTGCTGGTCGCGCGTGAGCGGAACGCGCGGCGCCAGCGGCTGGGCCTCGGGCAGCGCGCCGGCCAGCCGCACCTGCTCGGCGTGCACCACCAGCGTGCCGGCCACGATGTCGCCCAGTCGCTTGAAGTCGCTGCGCAGCAGCATCGCGATGAGCCCGAACGCGTAGGCGAACGGCATGAAGTCGGCCACCCGCAACAGGTTGCGCGTGACGGCGGCGGAGGGCGTGACGGGCAGGCCGGTGTCCATCATCACCTGCAGGCCCAGCACGCGCTTGCCGGGGGTGGCTGCGCCCGGAAGCAGCTCGAAGACGATCGGGTACAGCCACTCGAGGCCGAAGTAGATGATCATCAGGATGCCGATGTCCACGCCCTGCACGCCGCCCAGCACCGCGGCAAGAATCGAGAACGAGATGAAGCGGATGAACCAGTCGAGCGCATAGGC
>JACMOG010000972.1 GCA_014378125.1 Vitreoscilla sp.
CCAGTACGTGACGCGGCACGGCTTCGGCTACAGCGTGTTCGAGCACAGCGGCAACGGCATCGACTCCGAACTGACGGTGTTTGTCGCCATCGACGCGCCGGTCAAGTTCGTGGTGCTCAAGCTGTCTAACCGGTCCGGACGGGAGCGCCGGCTGTCGGCCACCGGCTATGTCGAATGGGTGCTTGGCGACACCCGGACAAAGACGGCAATGCACGTGACCACCGCACTCGATGCGGCGAGCGGCGCGCTGTTCGCGCGCAATCCGTACAACACCGACTTTGCCGGCCGCATCGCGTTCTTCGATGCCGACGGGGCGGCTGCCGAAGCGTCGAGCATGTGCGGCGACCGCGGCGAATTCCTCGGTCACCTCGGCACGTTGCGCCACCCCGTTGCGATGTCGGCGCCACGGCTGTCGGGGACCCTGGGCGTGGCGCTCGATCCGTGTGCCGCCATCCGCGTTCCTTTCACTGTGGCTGATGGGAAGACGCACGAAATTGTCTTTCGCCTGGGTGCCGGCGCAACGCCCGAGGAGGCACGCGCGCTGGTCCAGCGCTGGGGCGGACCGGCGGCGGCGCATGAGGCGCTGGCGGCCGTGAACCGGTATTGGACGCACACGCTCGACGCGGTTCAGGTCGATACGCCGGATCCGTCGCTCAACGTCTTGGCCAACGGCTGGCTGCTGTACCAGACGCTGGCGTGCCGGATGTGGGCCCGCAATGCCTTCTACCAGTCCAGCGGCGCCTTCGGTTTTCGCGATCAGTTGCAGGACGCGATGGCGCTGGTGCATGCCCAGCCGGCCCTGGTGCGCGACCACCTGCTGCGCTGCGCGTCCCGCCAGTTTCCCGAGGGCGACGTGCAGCACTGGTGGCACCCGCCGTCCGGGCGCGGCGTGCGCACCCGCGTTTCGGATGACTATCTGTGGCTGCCTCTGGCAACCTGCCGCTACGTCCTGGTGACCGGAGACAGCGCCGTGCTCGACGAGCGTGCCGGCTTCCTGGAAGGCCGGCAACTCAAGGAACACGAGGCGTCCTACTACGACCTACCCGGCACGACGGAACAGACGGCGAGCCTGTACGACCACTGCGTCCGCGCGATCGGGCACGGCCTGCGCTATGGCGAGCATGGACTTCCGCTGATGGGCGCGGGCGACTGGAACGACGGCATGAACCTGGTCGGGGCGGACGGCCGCGGCGAAAGCGTCTGGCTCGGCTTCTTCCTGTGCGCGGTCCTTGCGCAGTTCACGCCGCTCGCCCGCCAGCATGGCGACGAGGCGTTCGCGCGCCGCTGCGAGTCCGAGCTCACCCGGCTGCGCGACGCCATCGAGCAAAGCAGCTGGGACGGCAAATGGTACCGGCGCGGCTGGTTCGACGATGGCTCGCCGCTGGGGACGTCGGCCAACGCCGAATGCCGGATCGACTCGATTGCCCAGAGCTGGTCGGTGCTGTCCGGCGCCGCCGGCAGCGGGCGTGCGCGCCAGGCGATGGACTCGCTCGACGAGCACCTCGTGCACCGGGACTCGGCGCTGGTGCAATTGCTCGATCCGCCGTTCAACCACTCGGACCCCAGCCCGGGCTACATCCAGGGCTACGTCCCGGGCGTGCGCGAAAACGGCGGGCAGTACACGCACGCTGCGGTCTGGGCGGCGATGGCGTTCGCTGCGCTGGGCGACGCCGATCGTGCATGGG
>JACMOG010000973.1 GCA_014378125.1 Vitreoscilla sp.
CCGCCTCAGCCGCCCGCAGAAGGCGGCGCGGGCGCACCAGGCCGAGCTCGACGCGCTGGGCCAGGCCAATCCGGCCGGCGTGCGCGAGGTGCAGGCTGCCGAGGTGCGCCGCACGGCGTTCGTGCTGCCCGCCATTCCCCCTGCTTCGGCCGCCTCGGTGCGGGCGCAGCTGTGGGAGCTCACCAAGGTCGACATGGCCTTCGTGTTCCGCAGCCCCGCCTACTTCGTGCTGGTGGCGATCGGCCTGCTGCTGGCCCTCGGCGCGGTGCTGTTCACGGGCGACATCTATGGCAGCGCGTCGTACCCGGTCACGCGCCTGATGGTGCAGGCCCTCGGCGGCGGCTTCGCGACCATGCCGATGATCATCGCGGTGTACTACGCCGGCGAGCTGGTGTGGCGCGTCCGCGATCGCCGCATCCACGAGATCGTCGACTCCACCGCCGCGCCCGACTGGACGCATCTGGTGCCCAAGACGATCGCCATCGCGCTGGTGCTGCTGTCCACCGTGCTGGTGGGCGTGGTCGCGGCCATCGCGTTCCAGGCGTGCTCCGGCTACTTCCGCTTCGAGATCGGCGGCTATTTGGCGTGGTTCGTCTGGCCGATGACGGTGGCCGCTATCCAGACCGCCGTGCTGGCCGTGTTCATCCAGGTGCTGGTGCCGCAGAAGACCCTGGGCTGGGGCGCGATGCTCGTGTGGATCGTGCTCACCATCATGTTGGGCAACCTCGGTTTCGAGCACAACCTCTACAACTACGGCAACGGCTCCGAGGCGCCGCTGTCCGACATGAACGGCCTGGGCCGCTTCTGGATCGGCCGGCTGTGGTTCGAGGCGTACTGGAGCGCGTTCGCCGTGATCCTGCTGGTTGCCACGCACGCGCTTTGGCGCCGCGGCGCCACCGTGGAGCTGCGTCCGCGCCTGCGCCAGGTGCGCCAGCATCTGCGCGGCCGGCCGATGCAGGTCCTGGCCGTGGCGGCCGGCGTGTGGATCGCCACGGGCGGCTGGATCTTCTACAACACCAACATCCTCAACGACTACACCACGGGACCCGAGCGCGAGCGGCGCGCGGCCGACCTCGAGAAGACGCTGCTGCCGTTCGAGAACGTGCTGCAGCCGCGCGTGGCCGACGTCAGCCTCGACGTGGCGCTGTTCCCGCGCGCGGCGCGCGCCGTCACGCACGGGCGCTACACGCTGGTCAACCGTGGCGCCCAGCCCATCGCCGAGCTGCACCTGCAGTGGGCGCAGAACCTCAAGCTGGACGCCATCGCGTTCCCGGGCGCGACGGTCAAGACCGACTACCCGCGCTTCCATTACCGCATCTACGCGCTGGCCACGCCGATCCAGCCGGGCGAGCAGCGCACGCTGGGCTTCACCACCACGCTGGAGCAGCGCGGCTTCGCCAACGGCGAGCCCCTCACGTCGGTGGTGCCCAACGGCTCGTTCATCAACAACATGGAGATCACGCCCTCGGTCGGCTTCGCCCGCTTCGGCCTGTTGTCCGAGAGAGCCAAGCGCCGCAAGTACGGGCTGCCGGCCGAGCTGCGGCCTCCCAAGCTGGAAGACGACTCGGCGCGCCAGTTCAACGAGCTCCTGCACGACAGCGACTGGGTGACCGCCGACATCACCGTCACGACCGACGGCGACCAGACGCCCATCGCGCCCGGACAGACACTCAGCGACACCGGCCCCGGCAAGGACCGCGCCGCGCGCCGCACCGTGCACTTCCGAAGCGACGCTCCGATCAACCAGTTCTTCTCGATCCAGTCGGGCCGCTACGACGTGCAACACGCGACATGGCACGCGCCGGCCGCGGGCGACCAGCCGCCGCATGACGTCGACCTGGCCGTGTACTACTCGCCCGGCCACGACTTCAACGTGGGCCGCATGCTCAAGGCGATGCAGGAATCGCTGGCGCTGTACAGCACGGACTTCTCGCCGTACCAATTCAAGCAGGCTCGCATCATCGAGTTCCCGGCCTACGCCTCGTTCGCGCAGTCGTTCGCCAACACGATCCCGTTCTCCGAGGCGATCGGCTTCGTCCAGCATTTCGACGAGAAGAAGAACGCCAAGATCGACGTTGCCACCTACGTGACGGCGCACGAGATCGGCCATCAGTGGTGGGGCCACCAGCTGGAGGCGTCCGACCAGCAGGGCGCGTCCATGCTGATCGAGACGTTCGCGCAGTACTCGGCGCTGCTGGTGATGGAGCAGCACTATGGCAA
>JACMOG010000974.1 GCA_014378125.1 Vitreoscilla sp.
GGTGGCCGTGGACATCCCCGGCTGGGTCATCCCGCAGTTGCTGCAGCACGGCCGCGTGCGGCGTGGCTACCTGGGCGTGGCGGGGCAGACGCAGGCGCTGCACCGCCGCGTGGTGCTGGCCTACGAGCTGCCGCAGGCGAGCGGCGTGCGCGTGATGAGCGTCGAGCCGGACAGTCCCGCGGCGCGCGTGGGCGTGCGCGAGGGCGACGTCATCGTGGGCCTGGACGGCGTGGCCATCGCCAGCGTCGACGCGCTGCACCAGGCGCTCGACGCCAGCCGCGTCAACCGCGACTGCGTGCTCAAGGCGCTGCGCGGCGTGCGAACGCCCGCGCCCATGTACTTCACGGTGCGCCCGGCGGAGGTCCTTCGCACTTGAGGTAATATACGTTCCATATATATACCGTATAAGGAACGACGCCATGGGCATCGTCAAGATCTCCGACCTCATGCACGACAACCTGCGCGACGCCAGCGACGCGCTGAGCCGCTCCATCAACGCACAGGCCGAGCACTGGCTGCGCGTGGGCATGCTGTCCGAGCTGCACCCCGAACTCACCTACGGCGACATCTGCCAGCTGATGCTGCGCAGCGCGCGCACCGGCGGCGCGGAGCTGTCGTTCGTCAAGCCCGAGGCGGCGGCCTCGGCCTCCGCCACGGCGCGCAAGGTCATCCGCAAGGCGGCGCGATGAGGCGCGGGCTCAATCCCATCAAGAGCCCCGAGCAGATCGCCATGGCGCGTGCCGCGGGCGCGCTGGCGGCCGAGTTGCTGCACATGCTGGTGCCGCACGTGAAGCCGGGCGTCACCACCGACGAGCTCGACCGCCTGTGCCACGACCACATCGTCAACGTGCAGAAGGCCATTCCCGCCAACGTCGGCTACCGCGGCTACCCGAAGACGGTGTGCGCGTCGGTCAACCACGTGGTGTGCCACGGCATCCCGGGCGACAAGGTGCTCAAGGACGGCGACATCGTCAACACCGACGTGGCCGACATCAAGGACGGCTGGTACGGGGACACCAGCCGCATGTACTTCGTGGGCACGCCGGGCGTGCTGGCCAAGCGCCTGGTGGAGACCACCTACGAGGCCATGCGCGCCGGCATCCGCACGGTGCGCCCGGGCGCGACGCTGGGCGACGTGGGCGCGGCCATCCAGCAGGTGGCCGAGAAGGCGGGCTTCTCCATCGTGCGCGACTACTGCGGCCACGGCATCGGGCAGGTCTATCACGACGAGCCGGACGTGTGCCACTTCGGCCGCCGCGGCGACGGCCGGCGCCTGCAGGAGGGCATGGTGTTCACCATCGAGCCCATGGTCAACGTGGGCAAGCCGGGCACGCGCGAGCTGGCCGACGGCTGGACGGTGGTCACGCGCGACCACTCGCTGTCGGCCCAGTGGGAGCACATGGTGGCCGTCACGCATGACGGATTCGAGGTATTGACACCGTGGCCCGAGGGCACCGGCGCCTACGCGGCGATCGCCTGAGGCGCGCCGACAGCGCGTAATTGCTGAGGCTCGTGCCCTGCGGGCGTTGGCATACTCCGCGCTCCTGTCGCAGTGGAGTCTTGCCGATGCCCCGTTCGATCCCGACGCCGCGCATGATCTGCGCCGTGCTGGCCAGCGCCAGCGCCTTCGCGCAAGCCGCCCCGACCGCCGCCCCGGTGGCTCCCCCGGTCGCCGCCGTCAAGCCCGTCGCCGATACCTACTTCGGTACCACCGTCACCGACGGCTACCGCTACATGGAAGACCTGGCGGCGCCCGAGGTGCGGCAATGGGCACGCGGCCAGGCCGACTTCGCTCGCGCCACGCTGGACGCGATCCCCGGCCGCGCGGCGCTGCTGGCGCGGCTCCGCCAGCTCGACGACTCGGTGAAGGAGCGCGTGGTCGACGTCACGCGCGGCGCCGGCGGCCTGGTGTTCTACGAGAAGCGCGACGCCGGCGAGGAGCAGCTGAAGCTGTACGTGCGCAAGGGCTTCCAGGGCGAGGAGCGCCTGCTGGTGGATCCGGACAAGTCCGGCGCCGGCGGTGGCCCGCGCGCGCTCGAGTTCTATTCGCCGTCCAACGACGGCAGGTCGGTGGCCTACGGGGTCTCCGCGGGCGGTTCCGAGGAGGCCGTGATCCACGTGGTCGACGTGGCCACCGGCAAGGAGCTGATCGAGCCCATCGACCGCGCCACGTTCAGCTGGGTCAACTGGCTGCCCGACGACAGGGGCTTCGTCTACATGCGGCTGCAGGCGCTGCCGGCGGGCGCGGCCGACGTGGAGAAGCTGCGCAACTCGGGCGTCTGGCTGCATCGCATGGCCGGCAAGGGTGCCGACACGCTCTTGCTGGCCGCCGGCGTCA
>JACMOG010000975.1 GCA_014378125.1 Vitreoscilla sp.
ATCAGTTAAGCCTGATGACCATAGCGAGGTGGTCCCACTCCTTCCCATCCCGAACAGGAAAGTGAAACGCCTCTGCGCCGATGATAGTGCGGGTTCCCGTGTGAAAGTAGGACATTGTCAGGCTAATATCAAGTAGACCGCCCGAGCTAGTAATAGCTCGGGCGTTTTGCTTTGTGAAAACGAAAATGCCCGGCTTGCCGGGCGTTTGTCATTGGGAAGGCGAAACGCCTCAGTTGAGGGTCAGCAGCAATGAACCCTGACGCGCCCAATGATCGGCCTCTTCGCGCAGCAGGTAGGCGGTACGTGGATGCTCCTCCGCCCACTGCGGCGTGAACGTCAGGTGCGCGCCCGTGCCCACGCGCGCCAGCTTCAGGCCGCTCGCGTCGACTTCGCCGCGGGCGTGGCATTCGATCACGGCCAGGCGCAGACACAGCACCTGCCAGGCCGTCAGCTCGCGCGACAAGCCCGCCTCGATCTTGCGCAGGCCCCCGCGCTGGCCCAGCACCAGTTCGCCGAGGCGACGCTGCTGGCTTTGCGAGAAGCCTGGCGCATCGATGTGCGACACGATGTAGGCGCTGTGCCGGTGATGGTCGTGGTGCGACACCATCAACCCCACCTCGTGCAATGCCGACGCCCAGCGCAACTCGTTGTGCATCTCGGCGTCGCCGTCGGGCCACGCGCTGTCGAAAAAGCGCTGCGCCGTGCCGGCCACGCGCTCTGCCTGCTGCACGTCCGCGTGGAAGCGGCGCTGGAGCTCGGCGATCGTCGCGTCGCGCAGGTCGTGGCCACTGGCCTCGTTGCCGGCGGCGAGCCGCTCGGCCAGGTCGACGATCACGCCCTGGCGCAGCGCCCCCTTGGCGGCCAGCAGTTCGTCGATGCCGAACTGCGCGCAGATCGTGTACAGGACCGCCAGGCCGCCGGCGATCACCGCGCGGCGCTCCGGCTTCATGCCCGGGATGTCGAGCTTGTCGATGTGGCCCAGCTCGATGCAGCGCTCGATCAGCCAGCGCAGGCCTTCCGTGGTGATGCGGCCATCGGTCTTGCCGCTGGCCTTGAGCACGTCGGCCACCGCGCCGGCGGTGCCGGAGGATCCCAGCGCCTCGCGCCAGTGGTGGCGCGCGAAAGGCACCAGCGCCTCCTCGAGCTCGGCGCCCGCGGCCACCTGGGCGGCGCGGAAGGCGGCGCGCGTGTAGCGGCCGTCGGGAAAGTATCGCATCGACAGGCTCACGCAACCCACCTTGAACGACTCGGCCACGCGCGGGCTGCGCCCGTCGCCCAGGATCATCTCGGTGGAGCGGCCGCCGATGTCGATCACCAGGCGCGGCTTCGGCGACGGCTGCAGGAAGGCGACGCCGGCATAGATCAGGCGGGCCTCCTCGCGGCCCGAGATGATCTCGATCGGGTGCCCCAGCGCCGCCTCGGCGCGCACCAGGAAGTGGTCGCGGTTGCGCGCCTCGCGCAGCGTCTGCGTGGCTACCGCGCGGATCTGCATCGGCGCCGACATCTTGAGCGTCTGCGCAAAGCTCGCCAGGCACTTGAGGCCGCGCTCGGTGGCCTCTTCGGTGAGCATGCCGTCCACGTCGAGCCCGGCGCCCAGGCGCACGGTCTCCTTCAGGTAGAGATGGCGGCGGTAGCGTCCGTCCTGCACCTGCCCGATTTCCAGGCGGAAGCTGTTGGAGCCCATGTCGATCGCGGCAAGCGGTCCGACAGCGATTGGAGAGTTGACAGACATGCGCGCGATTGTGCCTGCCTCACGTGCCGGACCCCAAG
>JACMOG010000976.1 GCA_014378125.1 Vitreoscilla sp.
CAGCAGTTCGTTCAGGTCGCCTTGCCGGTCGGCTGCCAGCTGCAGCGTTGCGGCAGCGGGATACTTGCTCTGGTCATGGAGATACGCCGTCGCCTCGCCGGCCAGGCCGGCGCGCAAGGTGGTGACGATCGCCTGTTGTGGAACGCCCAGCATCGCTGCCTTCTGGCGATCGACCAGGAGCATCTTCTTGGGCGCAGTCGCGATGCTGCTGTCGTCGACATCCACCAGCCCCGGCGTCTTCTCAAACAGCGCGCGAACGGCCTTCGCGACCTGCTGCCGTCCGTCGGCCTCGGGACCGTAGATCTCCGCGACGATCGGCGACAGGACGGGCGGCCCCGGCGGAACCTCCACGACCTTGATGTTGGCCCCGAAGCGCAGGCCGATCTTCTGCAAGGCCGGTCGCACCCGCATGGCGATGGCGTGGCTCTGCGCCGAGCGCTCGTGCTTGTCGACCAGATTGACTTGCAGGTCACCGACGTTGCCGCCGACGCGCAGGTAGTACTGGCGCACGAGGCCGTTGAAATTGATCGGCGCTGCCGTGCCGGCATAGGCCTGGTAGTCGGTGACTTCGGGCTGGGTGACCAAATACGCGCCGAGATCGCGCAGCACCGCGGCCGTCTGCTCCACAGGCGTTCCCGCAGGCATGTCGACGATCACCTGGAACTCCGACTTGTTGTCGAAGGGCAGCATCTTCAGTAGCACCAGCCCGGTGGCCGGCAAGGCCACCGACATCGCGATCAGCGCCAGGATGCCCAGGCCCAGGAAGCCGCGGTTGCGCGCGCCGCGGCGGTCGTCGAGCAAGGGACGGAACACGCGCTCGAACAGCGGGCCTAGCTTGGCGGCCAACCCGTGGGCGGCGGGCGCGCGGCCCTCCGTTGCGACGTCCTCCGCGGGCAGGGCCTTCATCCACAGCCGCGCCAGCCACGGCGTGACCATGAACGCGATCGCCAGCGACAGCAGCATGCCCATGCTGGCGTTGATCGGGATCGGGCTCATGTACGGCCCCATCAGGCCGGACACGAACGCCATCGGCAGCAATGCGGCGATCACGGCCAGCGTCGCCAGGATGGTGGGCCCGCCGACTTCGTCGACGGCGCCGGGGATGATCTCCGTGAGCGTCTTGCCGGGAAACAGTTGCTGGTGGCGGTGGATGTTCTCCACGACGACGATCGCGTCGTCGACCAGGATGCCGATGGAGAAGATCAGCGCGAACAGCGACACCCGGTTCAGCGTGAAGCCCCAGGCCCAGGAGGCGAACAGCGTCACCGTCAGCGTCAGGATCACGGCCGTGCCGACGATGGCCGCCTCGCGCCGGCCCAGCGCGATGAACACGAGAGCGACGACGGAGGCCGTCGCGAACAGCAGCTTCTCGATCAGCTTCTTGGCCTTGTCGTTGGCCGTCGCGCCGTAGTTGCGCGTCTCGGCCACCTGCACGTCGGCCGGGATCACCGTGTTGCGCAGCGACTCGACGCGTCGCATGACCGCGTTGGCGACATCGATCGCGTTCTCGCCGGGCTTCTTCGTGATCGACAGCGTGACGGCCGGGTAGTCGGCCGCCGGCGCGTCGCCCCTCGCGGCGGCGCCATACCAGACGTAGCGGCTGGCCGGCGGCGGGCCGTCGCGCACCGTGGCGACGTCGCGCAGGAACACCGGCTTGCCCGCATGCACGCCGACGACGAGTTCGGCCACATCGCTGGCGCTCTTCAGGAACGGTCCCGACTCCACCGCGACCGCGCGATTGCCCGCAACCAGATCGCCGACCGGCAAGCCGAGGTTGGCGGACTGCAATGCGGTGCGCAGATCGGGCACGATCACGCCCGCCCCGGCCATCCGCGCAGGGTCGATCTCGACCATCACGGCCCGACTCGGGCCGCCCAGCGTGGTCACCTCGCGCGTGCCCTGCACGCGTTTGAGATCGGACTCCAGGCTGTGCGCCACGCGTTCGAGGTCGTAGGGCCCGGTCGCGGCGTCCTTGCCGTAGAGCGTCAACGTGACGATGGGGACGTCGTCGATGCCCTTGGGCTTGATGATCGGATCGAGCACGCCGAGTCCCTTGGGGAGCCAGTCGGCGTTCGAATTGACCGTGTCGTACAGCCGCACCAGCGCCTCGGTGCGCGCGGCGCCCACCTTGAACTGCACGGTGATCACCGCGAGGCCGGGCTGCGACACGGACATCACATGCTCGACGCCGGAGATCTGGGCGAGCACCTGCTCGGCCGGTCCGGCGACCATCTGTTCGACATCCCGGACAGCGGCGCCCGGGAACGGGATCAGCACGTTGGCCATCGTAACGTTGATCTGCGGCTCCTCCTCGCGTGGCGTGACCATCACGGCGAAGAGACCGAGCAACAGCGCGACGAGTGCCAGCAGGGGCGTGATGCGGGCGCTCTGGAAGAACGCTGCGATCCGGCCGGAGGGACCCATCGCGGTGTTTCGATTCTGGTTGGTCACGGCGAACCTCAGCGCACGCGCGCCGCGGCCTGCGGATCGCTGGCCACCCGTTCGCCCGGCATCAGCCCGGACAGGATCTCGACCTGATCACCCTCGATCCGGCCCAGCCGCACCTGGCGCAGCACGGGCCTGCCGTCGCGGTTGACGACGTAGACCCCGGTCATCTCTGCTCGCCGCACGATCGCAAGCAAGGGCACGCGCACATTGGTCGCAGGCGATCCGGAAGCATTGCCGGCCATGGGAAGCCAGACGCGCGCGAACATGCCGGGGGACATCCCTGGCTGGCCGGCCGGGAGATCGAGACGAAGCACCACCGTATGCGTCGCGGCATCGATCGTGGGCAGCAGCTCCACATGGGTAGCAGTCACCCACTGCGCTTTCGCAGGCAATCCGGGCACTTCCACACGAGGGGGCTGTCCGGACACCATTTGCGTGGCCACGGTCTGCGGCACGGACACAGAAACGCGCAACGCCGCCGGGTCGTAGAGCGTGAGCAAGGGCCGGCCGGGCATCGCCATGTCCCCCAGCGTCACCGGCACCAAGGCGACCACGCCGCCATAAGGTGCGCGGATCGCATAGAAGCCGCTCTCCGTTCGTACGGCGCCGGCCTGCGCACCCTGGGCGGCCAGCTGCGCCCGAGTCGCCTTGGATTCGGGCTCGGCGCGCTCCATGGCCGCCTGGCTGATGTAGTTCTTCTGGAATAGCTGTTGCTGGCGCTCGTATTGCTTGCTCGCCACTTCGAGCGAGGCCCGCGCAGCGAGTACCTGCGCATCGCTGGCGGCCGCGTTCTGGTCGGCCGCGCGGGCATCGATGCGCAGGAGGAATTGTCCGCTCTTGACGGTGTCGCCCGCCTTCACGTCGAGCTGCACCACCGCACCCGAGACCTGGGCGGCAATGACCGTCTGCCGCACCGGCTCGACAACCCCGTCGAAGCCCGCCGTAGCGCCCGCATCGCCCGGCTGCGCGGGCACGGTACTCAACGTGGCGGCGGCGCCCGGCGGGGCCCAGGCCAGCAGCAGTGCCGCGACGAAAGCGACAACAGGGATCAAGGAGAGCTTGTTCATGGACATTCTTTGTTGACGGTGCTCAAGGCCCTGGCGGAAATCAGGCCCGATACCTGGAAAGTTCATGTAGTATTTGCGCACATAGCTAAATAGTCAAGTAGGCGATTGCACAACTTTGATTGTGAAGGGATGTCCTGAGGCATGATTGCGAGAGATCAACAATCGGTGCAAAGAGGCATGGAAGGACTGTCGAACGAAGCCTTGGTGCAGGTGGCGGGATATTTCCAGGCGCTGTCGGAACCGACACGCCTGCAGATCCTCAACTTCCTGCGGGAGCAGGCGCGCAACGTGGGCGAACTCGCCCAGCTCTGCGGGTACAGCTCCGCCAACATCTCGCGTCACCTGGCGCTGCTGACACAGCACGGCCTGGTGACGCGCGAATCGCGCGGCAACAGCGCCTACTACGCGATCGCGGACGAGTCGGTCTACCAACTGTGCGACATTGTCTGCGGCAGCATCGCGCGGCAACTCGAGCGCACGGCGCCGAACCGCGCGGCGTTCGTGGTGCCCCCGCCGCGACGCACCAAGGCGCGATAGCACCGGGATAGCGCCGGCTCCAACTTACCTGGTACCTCTTCATGCCCGACCAGACGATCACCGTTTCCCTGACGCAGCAACGCGACTATCAATTCACCGTCGTGTTTTCCGGCGGCGTCCCGGACTTGCTCGCCGACGAGCCCGCCCCTCTCGGCACAGCACAGGGCCCGTCGCCCGTCCAGTTGCTGGCCGCGGCGGTGGGAAATTGCCTGTCCGATTCCTTGCTGTTCGCATTGCGCAAATACAAGCAGAGCCCCGAGCCGCTGTCCTGCGAGATCGAGGCTCGCGTCGGACGCAACGACCAGGGTCGCATGCGGGTGC
>JACMOG010000977.1 GCA_014378125.1 Vitreoscilla sp.
CGGCGAGGACGTGCTGGAGCTGCAGGCCCACGGCGGTCCGGTGGTGCTGCAGCTGATTCTCGCGCGCTGTCTCGAGGCCGGCCGAAGCATCGGCCTGCGCGTGGCCAACCCGGGCGAGTTCACTGCCCGCGCGTTCCTCAACGACAAGCTCGACCTGGCCCAGGCCGAGGCCGTGGCCGACCTGATCGACGCCAGCACCGAGGCCGCGGCGCGTTCCGCCGGACGTTCGCTGGCGGGCGCGTTCTCGAAGGAGATCGCGGCGCTGGGCGAGCGCATCGTGCACCTGCGCATGCTGGTGGAGGCCACCCTCGATTTTCCTGAAGAGGAGATCGACTTCCTCGAGCGCGCCGGCGCGCGTCAGCAACTCGCCGACATCCGCACGCAGCTCGACGCCGTCATGGCGCGCGCGCGCCAGGGGGCGCTGCTGCGCGAGGGCCTGCGCGTGGTGCTCGCGGGCGCGCCCAACGTCGGCAAGAGCTCCCTGCTCAACGCGCTGGCCGGCGCCGAGCTGGCCATCGTCACGCCCATCGCCGGCACCACGCGCGACCGCATCACCGAGACCATCCAGATCCACGGCGTGCCCGTGCACGTGATCGACACCGCGGGCCTGCGCGAGGCCAGCGACGAGGTGGAGAAGCTGGGCATCGCGCGCAGCTGGCAGGCCATCGCCGACGCCGACGCAGTGCTGTTCCTGCACGACCTGAGCCGCGCCGACGACCCGCAGGCGCAGGCCGACGACGCGGCCATCGCCGCCGACCTGGCGCACGCCCACGCGGCCGAGCCGCTGCACGTGTTCAACAAGCGCGACCTCGCGCCCGACCACGCGCTGCCTCCGGGTGCGCTCGCGCTGTCGGCCCAGACGGGCGCCGGCCTCGACGCCCTGCGCGACGCCCTGCTCGAACGCGCCGGCGCCACCCACGTGCCCGACGGCGTGTTCATCGCGCGCACGCGTCACGTGGAGGCGCTCGCGCGCACCGGCGAGCACCTGCAGCTCGCCAGGCTGCACGCCGACCAGCGGGACGCCGCGCTCGACCTGTTCGCCGAGGAACTTCGCCTCGCGCACGGCGCCCTGGGCGAGATCACGGGGCAGTTCACGGCGGATGATCTGCTGGGCGAGATCTTCGGGCGGTTCTGCATCGGAAAGTGAACCGGGCACGCGTATCCGGGGCGGATGCAGGGTGCCGTATCGACGGCCTATCGGCAGGAACAGGGCGCACTTGAGCGAGACGGATGCGAGTGCGTGACTTCCTGCACGCAACTCGGGCCTTCCGCGCCGGCCATCCGCTGTCACACACTGATACATTCTCTCGGCGCCGTCTTCCTGTTCCGCCGGGTGGGTCGGTTTCCCTACGCGGGGCTGCGTTCGCCGTCTCCGCGCCAACTCTTGAGGATTTCCATGAAGATGAAGCAAGTCGCCGTCGCCGGCCTGATCGCCCTCGCCGCGCTCGGCGCCCAAGCCGCCACCGTCAACGCCACGGTCGGATCGCAGAGCGCCACCGAATTCCTGCTGTCCGACAGCAACGTCAGCGGCGGCCTGCTGCTGCAGTCCGGCATCGACAACGTGGCCGCCAAGCCGGACGGCACGAACGCTGGTTCGTGGTTCGTGGCCGGCGAGAACGGCGCCAACGGCGGCGCCGCCACCGTCTCGTTCATGACCGGCACCGAGTCGGTCAGCTTCGACTGGGGCAGCCCGGACAGCTGGAACACGCTGACGGTCACGCTCTCCAACGGTACCTCGCAATCGTTCAGCGCCACCGCTCTCGGCCTGGGCAGCAGCTACTCGTACGTTGATTTCAGCGCCGCTGGCGGCCTCTGGATCAAGTCGATGACCTTCTCGGCCAGCCAACCGGCCTTCGAAGCCTCGAACTTCAAGGTCTCCGTGGTTCCCGAGCCCGCCAACGTCGCCCTGCTGCTGGCCGGCCTCGGCATGGTCGGCATGATGGCGCGTCGTCGCCGCGCCTGATCCGGTCTTCCGGACACAACGAGAAAAGGGCCTGCGGGCCCTTTTTTTTGGTTCATCGCTGGATTGCGGGGGGCGTCGGATTGCGGGGTTTCGGTTTGCGGGGCGCGCTGGATCAGTCACGACTCGCCCGGTTCGTCGTTCCACGCCCGGTGTGCCAGCGGACAACATTCGCCGGCGGAAGATTCCGCCAATTTGTGAGGTGGTCTTGGCATCGTCGGGCCGTCGAGGCCGCGACCGTGCCCGCGCCCGGCCGGCTCACATGCCATCGGGCCTGACGCGAATCGCGGATCGGGAGGCCGGCGCTACTTTTCGTGATGGACGACCGGCACCACCACCCGTCATCCTGCCCGCCGGGTGACCCGGTTGGGGCGATGGTGAGGCTGTTGGCGAGGGGATCTCCCCCCTGTCGCCAAGCTTTCCATCAC
>JACMOG010000978.1 GCA_014378125.1 Vitreoscilla sp.
CCCCGGCGCCCGCACCCCACCCCCGCGCCTCCCCCCCGCGGCCAGGGCCGGGTTGGCCCTGCTGCGGCGGCTGCCGGCCGGCACGCCCAGCGTGCGCACGCCCGACGGCACCACGCACCAGGCCACCGGCGCCACGCGGCCCGAGTTGCACGCCACGCTGCACGTGCACGACTGGGCCATGTTCGGAGCCACGATGCGCGCCGGCGACATCGGCTTCGCCGAAGGCTTCCTGGCCGGCCACTGGACCACGCCGCACCTGGCCGACCTGCTGCGCCTGTTGCTGGCCAACCGCGCCGTCATCGAGAAGGCGATCTATGGCTCGTGGTGGGGCCAGCTGCTGCATCGCGTGCAGCCCCCGCTCAACCCCAACACGCGGAGCGGCAGCCGCCGCAACATCAGCGCGCACTACGACCTCGGCAACGCGTTCTACACGCTGTGGCTCGACGCGACGATGAACTATTCCAGCGCGTGGTTCGAGGGCGACCTCGGCCGGCCGTTGGCCCAGGCGCAACTGGCCAAGCTGCGCCGCGCGATCGGCGCCACCGGCGTGCACCCCGGCGAGCGCCTGCTGGAGATCGGCTGCGGGTGGGGCGCCGTGGCCGAGAGCGCGGCACGCGAGGGCGTCAACGTGGTGGGGCTCACGCTGTCCACCGAGCAGCTCGACTGGGCGCGCGAGCGTCTGGCGCGCGCGGGGCTGGCACAGCACGCCGACCTTCGCCTGCAGGACTACCGCGACGTGCCAGACGGCCCGTTCGACGCGATCGTGTCCATCGAGATGTTCGAGGCCGTCGGCCGCGAGTACTGGGACGCGTATTTCCAGACCGTGCACGCGCAGCTGAAGCGCGGCGGCAAGGCCTGCGTGCAGGCCATCGTGATCCGCGACGACCTGTTCGACCGCTACGCGAACTCGTCCGACTTCATCCAGCGCTACGTGTTCCCGGGTGGCATGCTGCCCAGCGCCGCGCTGTTCGAGCGCCACGCCGCCGCTGCGGGCCTGCGCTTGGTCGATCGCTTCGCTTTCGGGCTGGACTACGCCGAGACGCTGCGCCGCTGGCGCCATGCGTTCATGGCCCGCCTGGACGAGGTGCGCCAGCAGGGCTTCGACGAGCGGTTCGTGCGGCTGTGGGAGTTCTACCTCGCCTACTGCGAGGCGGCGTTCGACGCGGGCAATACCGACGTCGTGCAGTTCACGCTGCAGCGGGATTGACGCCGCGTCCTGCGCCCTGTGAGTTAGCCCAGGATGACGGCTCTGCAGCAGGCGCCAGCCACCAACGACTAGCGTGAATATAGCCCGGTTTTTCGAGTTTGAGGAGGCTGGTCAAACTGGATCGGCGCGCGCATAGTGGGCTCGTGCCTCCCGCCGAAGTCGACTCAGGCGGACGGCACGGTCGACCTGGAATTCAACCCCCAGGCCATGTTCGCAACTCTCGCTTGAAAGGAGGCACTGATGAATCTGACGATCAGCGGCCATCATCTGGAAGTGACACCGGCACTGCGCGAATACGTCCTGACCAAACTGGACAGGATCACGCGCCACTTCGACGCAGTTGTCGACGTCAACGTGTTGCTCACCGTGGAAAACCTCAAGGAAAAGGAACGTCGACAAAAAGCCGAAGTCACTCTCCATGTGAAGGGCAAGGACATCTTTGTCGAACAGGCCCATGAAGACCTCTATGCGGCCGTCGACCAGCTGATGGACAAGCTGGATCGCCAGGTGGTTCGCCACAAGGACCGCCTGCAGGATCATCATCACGCGACAGGCAAGCGCCACATCGCTCCGGAAACGCCGCTGCCGAACTGAACGGCCGGACCAACCGACACAATCCATACAAGGCGGCCTGCGGGCCGCCTTGTTCGTTTGGGCTATGCTGCATCAGGGTCTTTGAGGGCCATTCAAGACGCGCCGGCGACGCGCCGATGGATGCCGGGGACCCCGGATTTCCGTGAAATTGTTGCTGCGTCGCAGCAATCGCGCGATCCCGGCGCGCCGGGTGCACCCCGGACGTGCGCACACGGTTTTCCGGTTCCTATAATCGCCTGTTCGACCCGGGCATTTCCGGGTGATCGCTGCCCCGGGAACCGCCGGGTGACTTTCCTGCCCGGGGACCACCGGGCGCCGCACGGAAACCTCGGCCCGATCCGCCGGGAACGCTCATGAACCGTCTCGCTGCCATCCTTCCTCTTGCCAACGTCCAGGTGGGCGTGGACGCCACCAGCAAGAAGCGCGTGTTCGAACAGGCCGGCGTGCTGTTCGAGAACCAGCATGCCATCGCCCGCGCGACGGTCACCGACAACCTGTTCGCCCGCGAACGCCTGGGATCCACCGGGCTGGGTCACGGCGTGGCCGTGCCGCACGGTCGGGTCAAGGGCCTGAAGAACCCGCTGGCGGCGGTGCTGCGCGTGCAGACGCCGATCCCGTTCGATGCGCCCGACGACGAACCCGTGGGCCTGCTCATCTTCCTGCTCGTGCCGGAAGCCGCCACGCAGCGGCACCTGGAAATCCTGTCCGAGATCGCCGAGATGCTGTCCGACCGCGAACTGCGCGAACGCCTGAAAGGCGATGTCGACGCGACCACACTGCATCGGCTGATCTCCGATTGGGAACCGCTGAAGTCGGTCGCCTGAGCGCCCCATGAAGCCCCGCGTCATCAGCGCCGAGGCGCTGTTCGAGGAGCACCAGCCCGCGCTGAAGTGGGAATGGGTCGCGGGCCATGCCCATCCGGAACGCCGCTTCGACGAGGCCGCGGTGCGCGAGGCGCGCTCGGCCGCCGACCTCATCGGCTACCTGAACTACATCCACCCGTACCGGGTGCAGCTGGTGGGCCATCGCGAGGTGGCCTACCTCGTGAATTCCGACAAGGAAGTCCAGCAACGCCGCATCCAGCGCATCGTCACGCTGGAGCCGCCGGTGATCATCGTGGCCGACGGGCAGCGCCCGCCCGACCAGCTGGTGGCGCTGTGCGACCGCGCCGAGATCCCGCTGTTCGTGACCACCGCGTCGGCCGGCCACGTCATCGACCTGGTGCGCTCCTACCTCACCCAGGTGTTCGGCGACCGCACCACGCGTCACGGGGTGTTCATGGACATCCTGGGCGTGGGCGTCCTGCTCACCGGCGAATCGGGGCTGGGCAAGAGCGAACTCGGGCTGGAACTGATCTCGCGCGGCAACGGGCTGGTGGCCGACGACGCCGTCGACCTGTACCGGGTGTCGCAGTCGACGCTGGAAGGGCGCTGCCCCGAGCTGTTGATGAACCTGCTGGAGGTGCGCGGCATCGGCCTGCTCGACATCAAGGCGATCTTCGGCGAGACCGCCGTGCGCCGGAAGATGCGGCTGAAGCTCATCGTGCACCTGGTGCGCAAGGAGACGATGGAGCGCGAGTTCGAGCGCCTGCCCTATGAGCCGATGTACGACGACATCCTGGGCATCCCGGTGCGCAAGGTGGTGATCGCCGTGGACGCCGGTCGCAACCTGGCGGTGCTGGTGGAGGCCGCCGTGCGCAACACGATCCTGCAGCTGCGCGGGATCGACACGTACCAGGAGTTCGTCAAGCGGCACCAGGACGCGATGGCGAAGGGCGATTCATAAGACCATGGGGTCTGGTCTTGCCTTTCGCGCGGCAATGTGTCGGGAGGAGCAGAGAAGCGTCGCGCGCGAAAGGCGAGACCTGACGCCATCACTTCAAGAACCACCTTCGCCGATGGGGCCGCGCAAGAGCTGACGCCCTCGATCAGAGATGGCGAACATTCACTTTCGGCGCCGGCCGGTGCTCGCAGTTCTCGCGCTTGCACACCGCGTACAGCGACAGCGCGTGCTCCTGCAGCGAGAAGCCGCGCGACGCGGCCACCTCGCGCTGGCGCGCCTCGATCTCGGCGTCGAAGAACTCTTCGACGCGGCCGCAGGTAAGGCACAGCAGGTGGTCGTGGTGGGTGCCCTCGTTGAGCTCGAACACCGACTTGCCGGACTCGAAATGGCTGCGCGCCAGGATGCCCGCCTGCTCGAACTGCATCAGCACCCGGTAGACGGTGGCCAGCGCGATGTCAGACCCCTCGTGCAACAGGGCCTTGTAGACGTCTTCGGCCGTGAGATGGCGGTCGACCGACTGCTGGAAGACCTCGAGGATCTTGATGCGCGGCAGGGTGGCCTTGAGGCCACTGCTCTTGAGTTCGTCAGCGTGAGTCATGTTAAGGGCAGCTATGGCCTGCCTCGCGGAGCGCTGGCAGACTAGAATCGGCCAATCATATCCAGCCTTTGCCTTGTTTGGGCAGTGGTTTCGAGCCTCGACAATGCGCAAAACGGTTTCTCCCCGGTTCTTCGTCCTTTCCGCCGGCCTCCTGGCCGCGCTGGCCCTGCAGGGGTGCTCCAGCATCAACGAGCCGACGTCGATCAAGGGCTTCATCGCCTTCATCTCGCCGTACAAGCCCGACATCGTGCAGGGCAACGTCGTCACCACCGAGCAGATCACCCAGATCAAGACCGGCATGTCGCGTTCGCAGGTCCGCGACATCCTCGGCTCACCGCTCATTGCCGACCCGTTCCACGGCGACCGCTGGGACTACGTCTTCACGCTGCGCCGCCAGGGCTTCGACGACCAGCAGCGCTCGTTCGTGGTGCTGTTCGAGAAAGACCAGGTTCTCAAGATCGATGCGCCCACGCTGCCCAGCGAGGAGCAGTTCGTCGCCTCCATCAGCCGCAGGAAGCTGCCCACCAGCACGCCCAAGCTCGAGCTGAGCGACGCCGAGCGCGCCGCGCTGCCCACTCCGGTCCAGGTGGCGGTTGCCGCGCCGGCCGCCTCGGCCGCCGCACTGGCCGGGGCCACGCGCCCCTATCCGCCGCTGGAATCGCCCGCGCCGTGACCGCGCAGGCGAGCCCGGCGACGCCGTTGCGGATCGCCATCGCCGGCGCCTCCGGGCGCATGGGCCGCATGCTGGTCGAGGCGGGGCTCGATGCCCCCGATCTCGCACTCTCGGGCGCGCTCGACGTCGCCGGCAACCCGTTCCTGGGTCACGATGCCGGCGCGTTCCTCGGCCGCGCCACGGGCGTCGTGCTCACCGACGATCTCGACGCCGTGCTGGCCGCCAGCCAGGTGCTGATCGACTTCACGCGCCCCGAAGGCACGCTGCGCCACCTGCAGGCCTGCGTCGAGCGCGGCGTGGCCCTGGTCATCGGCACCACCGGCTTCAGCGCCGAGCAGAAGGCGCAGATCGGCGCCGCCGCCACGCGCACCGCCGTATTCCTGTCGCCCAACATGAGCGTGGGCGTCAACGTGGTGATGCGGCTGCTCGAACAGGCCGCCAAGGCGTTCTCGCAGGGCTACGACATCGAGATCATCGAGGCGCACCACCGGAACAAGATCGATGCGCCCAGCGGCACCGCGCTGGCCATGGGCGAGGTCGTCGCCAAGGCCCTGGGGCGCAACCTGGCCGATAACGCCGTGTTCGGCCGCGAAGGCGTTATGGGTGCGCGCGACCCGAGTACGATCGGCTTCGCGACGGTGCGCGGCGGCGACATCATCGGCGATCACACGGTTTTGTTCGCCGGCATCGGCGAGCGCATCGAGATCACCCACAAGAGTTCCAGCCGCGCCACCTACGCGCAGGGCAGCCTGCGCGCCGCGCGCTTCCTGGCGCACAGCGGCCCGGGCCTGTACGACATGAACGACGTGCTGGGATTGAACTGATGGAAGGGATGTCCGGCTTCTGGGGCCAGAGCGATTTCATCAGCCGCACGGTGGGACTCCTGCTGCTCGCCATGTCCGTCAGCAGCTGGGTGATCATCTTCTGGAAGGGTTGGCTGCTGCGGCGTGCCGCCACCGACATCCAGCGTGGCGTCGCCGCCTTCTGGAGTTCGGCCGACGTCTCCGAGGGCCGCGCGCGCCTGCTGGCCACCGACCGCCAGGCCGTGCTGCTGCCGCTGGTCGACGCCGCACTGCTGCAGCCCCCCCGCGGCA